>CAVBAM010000034.1:0-8899 GCA_963593315.1 Candidatus Methanomethylophilaceae archaeon
CGACGAGCTGGGATTTACCGAAGGCCCGGTCGAGCAGCGCATCGAGGCGGTGGCTGGCGCCCTGTGCGCTCAGCTGGCCGAACTCTATCCGCGGTGGTGCGCCGAAGGGTTCGCGCCCTTCGCGCGGGAACTGGACGAATGCTCGGCGTTGACCGGGCGCGTCGTCAGCATGGAGGACATCGAGGGCAATCCCATTTCCGCCGGCCAGGTGACGGGCGTCGCGCCGGACGGGCGCCTGATTTTGCAAACGGCCGACGGTAGGGAAGTGCTCGTCGCTTCAGGTGAGGCGCATATTCGCGCGTAGGAGCACGCGGGCGCGCACGGCCGGCTGCGTGGTGTGCGCGGTTGACCATTTGGTGCGCGGCGAGGCGCTTCCGATTCGGGCCTATTACGCTGTTGCACCCGCTTCCGATCTCGCCGCGCAGTCAATTTCGCCTGGCGCGGTGCTATGCGTAGATTCCCCGCAAGACACGCCCCCGGGTGTAGCTAGTTACCCACGCCCGGTCTAGAATGAAACGAAAACAAGAAACGCAACGGGTCGTTGAATAACGCCCAACTCGAGAAACGCTTGAAAGGCAATGCGAAGCAATGACTGCAGCACCCGATAAGCGGCAGGATGCCGCGCCCTTGAACACCGAAACGAACGAACAGGTCCCCGCGCAGGATTCCGCAAACGCTCCCGCGCAGGGCGCCCCCGCCAAGAACGCCCCGCACGGCAAGGTCGCCCGCATGGGCACCGAGTCCATTCCGCGCCTCATCACCGAGTTTGCCGTGCCTTCCATTTTGGGCATGCTGGTCAACGGCGCTTACAACGTCATCGACTCCATCTTCCTCGGGCAGGCCATGGGGGAAATCGGCCTGTCGACGGCGACGGTCGCCATGCCCATCATGACGGTGTTCATGGCGCTGGCCATGCTGGTCGGCAACGGCGGCAACGCGCTGGCCGCCCTGCGCATGGGCGAGGGCAAGGCCGGCGAGGCCGAGCGCAGCCTGGGCAACACGGTTTCGCTCGCCATCATCCTGTCGGTCGTGGTCGCGGGCGCAGTTTTGTGCCCGTCCATCATCAACGGCCTGCTCACTGTGTCGGGCGCCACGGCCGAGGACTGGGACTACGCGCGCATGTTCATCCAAATCATCTCGTGCGGCTTTATCTTCCAGTGCATCGGCATGGGCGTGAACAACTTCATCCGCACGGCCGGCGCGCCGAACCGCGCGCTGGGCACCATGATCATCGGCGCGGTTGCCTGCACGGCGTTCAACGCGCTGTTCGTGCTGGTTTTGGGGTTGGGCGTGGCCGGCAGCGCCCTGGCGACCATCTGCGGTCAGGCGCTTTCCTGCGCCACCGTGCTGTGGTATTTCTGCCTGACGAAGGGCGTGCCCATGCGCCTGCATCTGCATAAGATGCGCCTGCATGGCCCCACGGTGCGCCTCATCCTGTCGCTGGGCTTGGCGAGCTTCATGGTGCAGGCCGCCATGGCTGTGGTGAATTTCGTGCTGAACAACCTGTTGAACGTCTACGGCGCGCAAAGCGCCATCGGGGCGGAAGGCGCGCTGGCGTCCATCGGCGTGGTGCAGCGCGTGGCCGCGTTCGTGGTGCTGCCGCTCATCGGCATGGCCATCGCCATTCAGCCGCTGCTGGGCTTCAATTACGGTGCGCACCTGTTCATGCGCGTGAAGAAGACGCTGGCCTGGGGCATTGCCGGCGCGACGAGCATGGCCGTAGTGCTGTGGGCGCTCGTGCACATCTTCGCGAACGAGGTGGTCGGCTTCTTCGGCATCACCGATCCCGAGCTCATGTCGTTCACCGTCTTCGCGCTCAATGTGCAGCTCATCATGATTCCCTTCGTCGGTTTCCAAATTGTCGGCTCGAACTACTTCCAGGCGACGGGCCAGCCGGCGAAGTCGGTCTTCCTGTCCCTGACGCGCCAGATCGTGTTCCTCATTCCGGCGCTGCTTATCCTTCCGCACGTGCTGCCGACGATGTTCCCGCAGTTCAACGGGCTGGACGCGCTGTACTTCGCCGCTCCCGTGGGTGACTTCCTGGCCATCTTCACCACGCTGATTTTCGTGCTGGTGGAGCTGAAGCGCTTGCACAAACTGGAGGCAGGCGAAATCCAAGCGAAGTTCTAAAGCGCCGCCGATTCCCTTGCGGGGCACAACGCTTCCGTAAGGGTTCTTCGGTCGCGATTGCTGTAAACACTTGCGAAACCTGGCTGCTTAACGCGGGGCACGTGCTACAATGCCCCCGCAATCTATAGGAATAGGGTGATAACCGCAAGTAGTTCCGTCATCGTTTCGGGATGCGCTGTCGCCCGCCGTGCGCGAGGAGTCGCCGCGGAGCCATTTGGGTAGGCCGTAGGGCCGAAAGGGGAGGAAATGGAACAGGTGCAGAAGAAGACGGCGGCGAAATCCCGCACGCGTTCGATCGTGTTCGTGGCGCTGACGGTGGCGATCACCGCCGTCAGCGCATGGGTGACCATCTCGATCGGCCCCGTGCCGTTCACGTTGCAGATTTTCGCCGTGGCGTTCATGCTTCTGGTGCTTTCGCCGAAGGAAGCGGTTGCGTCCATCACGGCGTACCTGGCTCTCGGCGCCGTGGGCGTTCCGGTGTTCAGCAGCATGCGCGGCGGCATCGGCGTGCTGGCCGGCGCGACCGGCGGCTTTCTGTGGGGCTACCTGCTGGGTGTGGGCCTGGCGCTGGCGGTGCGTGCCGGCTTGAAGGCGGCACTCGGCCGCGGCGAGGCGCTGACCGGCGCGAAGGCGTTTGCCATTGACTTCCTCACCGGGTTTGTCTTCCTGCTGGTCGCCTACGTGTGCGGCTGGGCCCAGCTGATGGCCGTGGCGCACTACTCGGCTGCGCAGGCGTTTGCCGCCGGTGTCGCGCCGTTCATCATCATCGACCTGTGCAAGCTGGTTGCCGCCGTCGCCTGTGCCCGCGCGGTCAACACCGCCCTCGGCCGCAAAGCGGCATAACGAGCGCAACCAACCAACCGACTTCCAGCAAAGAAGTAGGGTCGAGTGCAAGCTCGGCCAGGCCGTGGTCGGTTCTGGGATTCGTTAACCTAGCCGGCCGGCAGGCTTCACCTCGTGTTGGCCGGCCGGCTAGCGCATCCCGGTGGCTCTTACGCCTCGTACAGTACGGCGCCGCTGGTGAAGCCGCCGCCGAATCCGACCAGCACCACCTTGTCGCCGGGGTGGATGTTTCCCGACTCGTAAGCGTCGGACAGCGTCATCGGGATGCATGCCGATGACGAGTTTCCGCGATGTGCGATGGAGATCTGGAAGCGCTCGATGGGAAGCCCCATGCGCTTGGCGGCGTAGCGGATGATGCGCTCGTTGGCCTGGTGCGGCACGATAAACTGCACGTCGTCGATGGTGAGGTTCGCGCGGCGCAGCACTTCCTCGATGGCGGCGGGCATGACACTCGTCGCGAACTTGAACACCTTCTGCCCGTGCATGTACAGCGCCTGGCGCGGCGCCCCGGCGGCGATACGCTCGGTCTCTTCGAGCTCGGCGGCAATGGCCGCGTCTCCCTCGTCGGGCGCCTCGAACGCGGCGACGTCGATGCCTTCACGCGTGAACGGCTGCGGGGCGTCGTAGGTCGCGGGGCAGGTCAGCGCGTTGGTGTCGTCGTCATCGTTTTTGATGTACCACGAAAGGATGCCCGGCTTTTCCTCGCTCCACTCCACCACGGCCGCGCCGGCGCCGTCACCGAACAGCACGCAGGTGTTGCGGTCCTTCCAGTCCACGATGCGCGTCAGACGCTCGCTTCCCACCACGAGCGCTCGGCGCACCGGATTGCGCCCCGCGGCTCCCGCCGACCCGGGCGCGGTGGCCGCCATCATGGTTTCCGCGATAGTCAGTCCGTAGATGAAGCCCGAACAGGCGGCGTTCATGTCCAGCGCGGCTGCGTTGCAAAGCCCCAGGCGTCGGCGGAGCACCGCCGCGCACGTGGGCACCACCTCGTCGGGCGTGATGGTGGAATAGATGATGAGGTCAATTTCCTCGGGGTCGATGCGGCGGGTGGAAAAGCCGTCCTCGTCCCATCCGAGCGCTTTGCGGGCGGCGCCTTCCGCCAAATCGACGTTGGTCTCGTCAACGCAGATGCGGCGCGACAGGATTCCCGTGCGCGAGGAAATCCATTCGTCGGAAGTGTCGACCAGCTTCGTCATCTCGTCGTTCGGCACATCAAGCGCCGGCAGCTGCTTTCCGCAGCCGATGATGGTGCAACCCATGCGTACTCCTTATGCGAAGGCCGTTCGCCTTCGGAATTCGTGATCGTTCAATACTCGAGTATAGCGCGGCACCTACCGCTTCGCCCCAAGCTTGCCGGCCATGAAGGCGTTTGCGGCGGCTTCCGCCGCGTCGTCGAGCGGGGTGAGCGCGGGGGCGGCTTGCCCGGTCCGTTTGGCGTGGCGTTCCAGCGCGCGTGCCAGTAGCCAGTCCGCCACCTGCGGGTTTTTCGCCAGAAGCGGGCCGTGCAGGTAGGTTCCCACTACATTCTTATAGCGGATGCCGTCGCACTTGGTTTCCTCGTTATTGCCCAGTCCCGTGTTGGAAACGACGGTGCCGAAAGGCTTGACGCCCTCGTCGAGGTAGGTGCGCCCGGCGTGGTTCTCGTAGCCGATGACGGGCGTGTCGGCCAGATCGCAGGCAAGCGCGATGTTGTTCACCAAGCGGTCAGCCGAAGTGCCCGGACGCCCCGTGGTCATGCCGACAAGGCCCAGGCCGGGAACCTTCTCGCCATCGACGAGCCACTCGCGCCCGAGCATCTGGTAGCTGCCGCAGATGGCCAAAAGCGGGCCGTCGTCCTCGACGTAGGCGGCCAGGTCGTCGCGCATGGCAACGATGTCGGCGCTGGCGAGCTTCTGTTCGCGGTCGGGGCTGCCGCCCATCATGATGAGGTCGACGCCCGCAAGGTCGATGGCGTCGCCGTGGCGCACGCGGCGCACCTCGACGGGGATGCCGCGCCAGGAAAGGCGCTGCTCGAGGACGCGCACGTTGCCGCCGTCGCCGTAGAGGTTCAACAGGTCGGGGAACAGGTGCGCGATGACGATGGGGGAGCCGGCTGCGTCGGCCGTCGAGGTCGAGCCGCCGGTCGCAGCGGCCCCCGCCGGCCCACTCGCGCCCGCGCCCGCGCCGAAGTCGCGCATCTCGGGCGCCGGTCCCGCCGCCGGCTCGATCGCCGTCGCACCGGCCTCGCACGCCGCGTCGAGCGCGGCCTTGCATCCGGGCAGCGACGTGTAGTTCGCGATGATGTAGGCGCCCACCTCTACCGGCTGCGCGGCGACGCGTCGCAGCAGGTCGTCCGCGCCTTCAACCACTTCCGCGTCGATTCCGGCGTACTTGAGGCGCACCGCCATGTCGCGCCCGCGGATGCCTCCCGCGTAGGCGACCAGCGGCCCTGCCTGCGCAAGCTCCTCGAAGTCGATGTCCCACAGCCACGACACGTCATGCCCGTCGGCTTCCTTGTCGTTGATGAAGAAGGCGACCACCTTCGGCGAGCGGTCCTGCGCGACGATCTTGAGGTTCTGGTTGAAGCCGGTCGGGTTCTTCGCCAGGTTCAGCAGCACGTGACGCCCGGCCAGGTCGTAAGCCTGCAGGCGCCCGTTCTTCGGGTCGAAGGCGGCAATGGCCTGCTGCAGCGGCTCGTTGCCGCAGCCGAGCAGGCTTGCCGCCACGCCCACGGCTTCCAGGTTGTACACCATGTACGCGCCGCTGAACGGCGCTTCGATCGAAAACGCGCCCTCGCGCGCTGCGTCGCCCGAAGCCGAGCCCGCGCCGGGCTTTCCGAGCGAAAAAGACAGCCCGTTGGCACCAAGTTTCACGTCCTCGGCCGCGAAGTCGAGCGCCGGGCGCGAGAACCCGCAGTTCGGGCAGCGCCATTCTCCCAGCTGGCCGTACTGGCGCCAGTCGTACTCGAACATGGTGGAGCAGCGCTGGCACATGGTGGCGTCGGTGACGGTGTTCTGCTCGAGGCCCATGCAGTCCTTCACGCCGAACGCGATGGAGCGCGTATGCTCGCGCCCGGGCAGCTGCGCGGCGCGGTCGGCGATGGACGCGCACAGCGGGTCGTCGGCGTTGTAGATGAGCACCGTGTCCGGCGACGTGCCCAGCGCTCCCACGATGCTGTCCTGGATACGGTCGATCTCTCCGCAGCGGTCCAGCTGATCGCGGAACAGGTTCAACAGCAGCACGTAGTCGGATTGCAGGTGCGGCAGGATTTTCGCCAGCCACAATTCGTCGGACTCGAAGATGCCCCAGTCGGCCTTGCGCGCGTGTAAAAGCGCGGTGGACACGCCCGAGTCCAAGTTGGCGCCGGTGCGGTTGCAAACAACCGCTTGACCTGCGGCTTCAAGCACGTCGGCAAGCAGGTTGGTGACGGTGGTCTTGCCGTTGGTGCCCACGACGCACACGCTGCCGCGGCCGAGCTTGCCGCGCAGATGCGCGATGAGCTGCGGGTCGACGTACAGGGCGATCTTGCCCGGGAAGTTGGCGGCGGGGCGGCGGAAGACATGCTTCAGTCCCCAGGTGGACACCGCGCTCACGGCGCGGGCCGCGGTGAATTTCAAACCCATGATGTCCTCTTTCGTCGAGGGTTCGCCGTCTTGTTCGCGGCGAATGGAGAATGGGACAAGTATACGCGACGGCCCGCCCGTACCCCGCTTGCCCGCCGTCCCTTCACGAAGAACGCCGGCGCCCCGACGGACACAGCCCGTCCGCGCCCCGCCCCGCCCGCCTGCCGAACCTTCCGACCGCCCACCCCCGCATTCGTTAACTGCTCGATAACTTTCCGGCCGCCGCACCGCCCCGCGCCCCTTTGTTGTTATAGTAGGCACTTGCGCGCGATAAAGCGCAAGAGTGGCGCGAAATCGCGCAGGTAAGAAAGAAGGTTCCCCGTGAACAAACAGTTGCTGAAGGCGGTGGGTCGTGGATACTAGCCAGATCGTCTCCGTCGCTATCTTCGTGGTGGCCATGATCGTCATCATGAGCGAGAAGGTGCATCGCGCGCTCGTCGCCATCGTGGGCGCAATGCTCCTGCTCATCCTGCATGTCATGTCATTCGATGTCGCGGTCACGCACATCGACTTCAACACGCTCGGCGTGCTTTTGGGCATGATGCTGTTCGTCGCCGTGGTCAAGCAATCCGGCGTGTTCGAATTCCTCGCCATCAAATGTGCGCGGGCGGCGAAGGGCAACCCATGGACCATCATGGTGCTGTTCGTCCTGCTCACGGCCATTCTCTCGGCGTTCTTGGACAACGTGACCACCGTGCTTCTGATCGGCCCGATGACCATCACCGTGTGCCGCTTGCTCGAAATCAACCCGGTGCCGTACTTCTTCACCGAGATCATGGCGTCGAACATCGGCGGCACGGCGACGCTCATCGGCGACCCGCCCAACATCATGATCGGCTCGGCCGCCGGCTACACATTCGCCGACTTCATCATGTACGACGCGCCGGCCGTCGTCATCATCCTGGCCGCCGTCATCGTCGCGTTCCGCTTCATGTACGGCAAGCAGCTGGTCACCACCGAGGAGCATCGCCAGGCCATCATGGAGCTTGACGAGCACGAGTACATCAAGAACCCGCGCCTGCTCAAAATCAGCTACGTCATGATCGCGTTCGTGGTCATCGGCTTCATGACGCACGGCCAGCTGGGCCTGGAGTCGAGCGTCATCGCGCTGACCGCCGCCGGCGTCATCATGCTCATTTCCGGTGAAAGCATCGAAGAGGCGCTGCACGGCGTCGAATGGACCACGCTGTGCTTCTTCGCCGGTCTGTTCATCATCGTCGGCGCCATGTCCGAGACGGGCGTCATCGCCATGCTGGCGCAGGGCCTCATCGACATCACGGGCGGCAACCTGTTCGTCACCATGCTGGCGGTGCTGATCGGCTCGGCTGTCATCTCCAGCTTCCTGGACAACATCCCGTTCGTGGCCACGATGATCCCGATCATCCTGGCGCTCGAGGCCGACGGCCTGGACGGCACGGCCCTGTGGTGGGCGCTGTCGCTGGGCGCCTGCCTGGGCGGCAACGGCACGCTCATCGGCGCTTCGGCCAACGTCGTGCTTTCCGACATCAGCAAGAAGCACGGGCACGAGATCACGTTCATGGGCTTCTTCAAGCACGGCTTCCCGATCATGCTTTTGACGGTTGCCATCGCGGCCATCTACATGATCATCCGCTTCCCGGCTGGGTAGTCGGGGCGACGCCTGGCGCGTCTGCTTTAGAACCGGAAAGCCCGCAACGCGAACGAGCGTTGCGGGCTTTTTCGTGTTCGTGGCTTTTGCGGGGCTTCGCCTGCCGCTATGGCAGCGCTGTGGGTTTTTCCCACGGGGGTTGTGGAAGCGGTTGCCCGTATTGGCGGGCGCGGCAACAATGGGGTCATGGATAACAAACGCAGCAGTCGCGGCGGCTCCTCGCAGGGTGCCGGCCGCGCATCATCAAACCACCCGTCCACTTCTCGCCGCGCCACGGCGTCCGACGTTCGCGCCCAGGACCGCTACGCGCGCAACCGTTACGCCGCCGCAGGTCGCAGCCGCTCTCGCCGTCGCGATGCGCAGGTTCAGGACGCGCCCGCCCCGTCCGATGTCAAGGACGCGGCATCCCGCCTTTCGCGCAACGAGTACGCCAAAACCCACAAGGCCAAGCGTCACGGCAAGGCGTTCTACGCCGTCATCGCCGTTGTCGCGGTGGCGCTCATTGGCGCCGGTGCGGCATTCGCCTACGTCAACGTCTTGTCCGGAAACTTCCGTTCAGGCCTTGGTGACACCAGTAAATACCTGGTCAAAACCAGTTTGACGCAGCCGTTCTACATGCTGCTCATGGGAACCGACGGATCGGCCGAGCGCGACGAATCGGGCGATTTCGGCGATTCGTACCGCACCGACTCCA
>CAVBAM010000035.1:0-8797 GCA_963593315.1 Candidatus Methanomethylophilaceae archaeon
TCGAGCGCGCCTTGCTGCATCTTGTTGGGCGCGATGCCGCCCGCCCCCGAAGCGGCGCAAGCAGGCGCGGCAGCCTCGGCGCCCGCATCCGAATCAGTGCGCCCTTTCGCCTCGTCACGCAGGACCGTATACCCGTATTCCGGCACCAAGCCGGGACCCTCTTCCGCGGCATCGACGGAAAACGCCTTAAGCGGAACCTTCCTCCCCCTTGAAAGCGTCACCGCGTGCGCATCGAGAAACGCCTCGTAGCCGGAAATCCACTTCTCGTCGATGCACGCCGTCTGCTCATCTTCCCAAAGCTTGTCGTATTCCCGCCGCGCGTCGAGCAACATGGCGCCGTCAGCATACGAGCGGAACAGGATGTTCCACTCCTTGTTGCAGGTCAACGCCTTCTGCGTCAAGTTCGAACTGCCGATGATGACCGTCGAAAGCTGGCGCTTGTCAAAGAAGTAGCCTTTTGCGTGCAGGTCACCCTGATAGACGCGCGCCTCGATATTGGGATATTCCAGCAATTTGCGCAGCGCATCGGGGTTATTGAAGTTTTGATACGTGGACGTGAGAACGCGACCGGGAATGCCCCGGTCGCGCAAATCGGAAAGCACCGCCGCGAGCACCTGCATGCCGCTTGCGGTTATGAACGCCACGGAGAAAGCGAAGCTCGTGCAATCAGCCAGCTCGCTTTTCAATGCGGCGAGGACGTTGGCGCAGGCGCCTCCGTCATTGGCGAGAATGCGAGGAGCGTAGCGATCGTCCGGCTCGGCACCGCCGATGAAGCTCGCCTTCAACGTTTCGGCGAACTCGGTAACCTCGTAGCGAATCGTCCCGCTCACGCGCTCCCCTTGCCCCTGCTAGTCCTCGTCTTCTTCCTTTTCAGCCTCAACCACGGCGCAGTTGGTGATCAGGATCAGCGACGCCACCGACGCCGCGGCCTGCAGGGCCGTCACGGTCACCTTCGCCGGGTCGGCCACGCCCATCTTGATCATGTCGCCGCGCTCGCCGGTTTCGCAGTTCAGGCCGTACCCGAGGGCTGCTTCACGGGCGCGGGAAACCTCCACGTTGCCGTCATAGCCGGCGTTGGCGCACAGCGCACGCAGGGGCTCTTCCAAAGCGCGCCGCAGGATATCGACGCCAAAGCGCTCCTCCTCGCTCGCCACCTCAAGGTCGTCAAGCACCTTGGCCGCCTGCAGCAGGGCCACGCCGCCGCCGGCGAGCAGACCCTGACTTGCCGCCGAGCGTGTCGCGCGCAGGGCATCCTGGATGCGGCTGCGGATCTCGTTCATCTCGGTTTCCGTGGCCGCGCCCACGCTCAAAACGGCGATGCCGCCCGAAAGCTTTGCCAGGCGCTCGCGCAGCACGTCCAGGTCATAGTCGGAATGCGGGCGCGTAAGCTCGTTGCGGATGGCCTCGCAGCGCGCCTCGATCGCCTCGGCCTTGCCTTTACCGCCGATGATGAGCGTGCGGTCCTTCGTGATTTGCACGCTTGCCGCGCGGCCCAGCATGCTCTTGCGCGCATCGGCCATGGTCAGGCCGCGATCGGGCGTGATGACCTCGCCGCCCGTGAGGATGGCCATATCCTCAAGCTCGGCCTTCCTGCGGTCCTCGGCGCCCGGCGCCACCACGGCCACGCTGTGCAAAATCCCGCGCTGACGGTTCATGAGCAGGGAATTCAGCGCCTCGCCGCGCACGTCGTCGGCGACGATGAGCAAAGGATGCCCCGACTGCATGACCTCTTCGAGCACCGGCACGATGTCCTTGAAGTTGTCGGCCAGGCGCTGGTCGGTCATAAGAATGTAGGGCTGCTCCAGCTCGCCGGTCATCTTGCCCATGTCGTCGGCCATGTACGGGGAAATGAAACCGCGGTCGAACAGCATGCCCTTCTTCACGTCCAGGCTGATGCCGAACGTGGTGGATTTCTCGACGGAAATGACGCCGTCCTTGCCGATTTCCTCCAGCGCGTCGGCGATCTTGCCGCCGATTTCCTCGTCGCCGGACGACACGGTGGCGATCTCGGCCATCTGGTCGCGCGTGGTTACCTGCACCGCGCCCGACAGCAGTTCGTCGGATACCGCGTCGGCGGCCTTCTGGATGCCGCGGCGCAGCGCCAGCGGATCGTTGCCGGCGGTCACATAGCGAACGCCCTCGCGCACGATGGCGTCGGCTAGAAGCGTGGCCGTCGAGGTGCCGTCGCCCGCCTCGTTGTTGGCGGCCATGGCGGCCTCGCGCACGATTTCCAGGCCCATCTTCTCGACATGGTCTTGCGAACCCACATGCGCCGCAACCGTCGCACCGTCGTTGGAAACGTTGGGATGGCGCTCCTTCGGCTTGGTCATCGCCACGTAGCGGCCCTTCGGCCCGATGGTCACGCGCACCGCGTCCGCCAGCTTCGCCACACCGGCCGCCAGCGACTGGCGCGTTTCGTTGTCGTAGGAGATTTCCTTGGCCATGCTGCAAACCCCTTCCTCGGGCACGCGCGGGACGCGAACCCTCAATCGGCGCCGAGCTTGTCTCCCGACGCGCGAGCATACTTTGCAAGCGTTATCGAAGACGCACCCCGCGCCACGTGGGCACTTAGTGCATCTGCACAACGAAATTCGCTCTTGGTGAAAGTTAGCACTCTTTGGCCGCGAGTGCTAGATACGCAGACGGGTTTGGCTGAATCGGTAGCTATCCGGTTACCTTTTTCAGGAAACGGGAAGCGCCGCTAGCCTTCCAACCACGCGACGAGCTCTTCGGCCGTGTCGAACACGCCGCAACTTGCCCGCCAATCGGTCGCGTTCAAGCCCGTCTGCGTCGCGCGATCGAGCATCTCGATCATCGGGTCGAAATAGCCGCCGACGTTCAACAGCGCGCTCTTGCCCTCAAGCTCGCCCGCCTTCACCTGGGAAAGCACGACGAAGAACTCGTCGAAGGTGCCCAGGCCGCCGGGCATGGTGATAAACGCGTCGGAAAGCTCGATCATGCGCGTCTTGCGTTGGGCCAGATCGGGCATGCAGATCACCTCGGTGCACGGGAAAATGTCGCGCCCGCGGCCGTTAAGCCCCTCGGTGACCACGCCTATGATGGTGCCGCCAGCATCGGCCGCGCCCTTCGCCACGGCGCCCATCATGCCCATGTCGTAGCCGCCGAACACCAGCTCATGCCCATGGCGCGCCAACACGCGCCCCATCTCGTAGGCGGCATCGAGATACACGGCGTCCAAGTTCAAGCTGGACGACCCGAACACGCACAACCTCATGAAAGCTCCTCTCATGCGCAAAGAACGTACTCAGGGTAGCGCATCGGGAAAGCCATGCCGCGCAATCGCCGCCCGTTTCCGCATGAAACCGAGAAGCGCGCCGAAGCCCCCGCGCCGCCAGCAGCCCGACGGCGGGCGCACCTACACGGCGCCTCCCTTGTCGTGACCCGGAGCACCCTGCTCGGGCGTGCGCGCATCGGTCTTGCCGCGGGAATTATCGGCCGCGGCGAACCATGCCTCGCAAAGCGCGTCATAGGTCCCGTCCTCGCGAAGAGCGTCGAGCGCGCGGGAAAGAGCCTCCGCAAGCGCTTCGTCGCTGTCGCGAATTACCAGCTCATAAGACGAATCCGTCCCATCGATCGCCTGCACCACCTCTTCGTCGCCGTACGCCACGCGCAGGTAGTAGTCGGCCGCCTGGGTATCGGCGACCACCGCGTCGACGTTGCGCGCCTGCAGGGCACTGAACAGCTCGGTAAGCGTCGCGAACGGGGTGGCCTGCGCACTGGGAAGATTCCCCGCGACCCATACCTGTCCGGGGGAGCCGTCCAGCACGCCGACGCTTGCCCCCGCAAGATCGTCCACGCTCGCGATAGACGACGACTTCTTCGCCACCAAACATTGGGAAACCGTCAAATAGGGAATCGTCGAAAGCCCGGTCCCGCTACATCCGGCGGCGTCCGAACCCGCGCTCGCACTCGCATCGGAATCCGCCGCTTCCGCGGCCGCGCTCTGGGCCGCGCGCACCGCGTCGGCCGCCGCGAACGTCGCCGCGACGTCCGAGCGCACCGCCGCGCCGCGGACCTGCTCGCCAGGACGCACGCGAAGCACCGCACTTTCAAGCGAATCGACCTTCGACCAGGTGCAACCAAGTTCCATGCGCGCCGCGGCCGCCTCCATGAGCTCGCAGACGAACCCCGACCGCACGCCGTTGTCCTCCTGGTAGTACGGCAGGCTGTTCACCACCGCCGCAACCGTCAGCGTTCCCGCCGAAACCAGCTCCGCATCCAAAGACGTCTCCGCACCGGCATCTCCCGCATCGGCGTCTTCCCGCCCCGAAACGGCGCTGGGCCCGGCGCACCCGCCGAGCCCAGCACATGCCGCAGCGCCCAGCGCCACGGCGACGAATTCGCGGCGGGTTACGTTCCCGCCGGCCATTATGCAGCGTCCTCGACGCTATCCAGCAGCTCTTCCAGAAGATCGGCGTCCTCTTCGACATAGCCCATGACCAGCTGGGCCAGGCCCTGGTAGAACATGGTGCGGGCGAAGCGGCGCATATCCTCGGTCATCATGGGCAGCCAGTTCAGCAGGTGGTCCTGCGCGAACTTCTGCTGCGTGCGCAGCTGCTCGATGGCCTTGTCCTCGTCTCCCGCGCGCAGGGCCTCGGCGGTGCGCATGGCCATGCGCTGCATGAATTCCAGCTCCAGTGCGATATGGTCCTCGCCCTCGGTCCAGCGGCCGCGCTTGAGGTTGTTCTCGCGCAGGGTCTGCAGCACCTCGGCACGGGCCTCCTGCATCATCAAGCGGCGCTCGGAGGTGTAGACGCTCTCGAACGGATACGCCGCCGAAAAGCCGTTGACGCCGTGGCCGATGAACGTGCGCACGAAGTCGATGGCCAGCTCGGTGATGCTGTCGTCCCACGAGGTGCGCAGGTAGTCGTAGAGCATGTGATAGCCCTCGTCCACCTTGTCGTTGCCGGTGGCGGCGGGGAAACGCATGCCCTGCAGCTCGGTCAGCACCGGCTTGTCGACTTCCTTCAGAAACAGGCGCGACAGCAGCCCGTAGGTGCGGGCACGGCCGTCCATCAGCGCCGCGAGGTCCATTTCCTGCTCGGCAGAGGCGCCCTGCTCGGGCGCGACGGTTGCTTCGGACATCGGTTATTCCCCCTTCTTGGAAAGCGCGGCCTCAACCTCGGGCATCATGGTGCGGCCCAGGTCGGTCAGCTGCCACGCGTGATTCTTCCACTCCAGAGCGTCGGTGCGCTCCAACATGTCGATGAAGTGCGCGCCGAACCTGCGCGGGCTCTTCACCACGTCGAAGGTGTCCACCAGCTCCTCGATCTCCACCTTGGTGCGCGGGCGCTCGTCGACGGCGCCCATGACCGCGCGGTACACCTCCAAGTAGAGCGAATCGCGGTCAAGCACGATATCCCTAAACGATGCGCCGGAAATCATCTGGGCATGCACGGTACTGCCCGCCTCGGTGGTGCGCCACACGGGGTCGACGCGCTCCTTGATCTCCAGATACTCGACGCCTTCCTCGACGTCCTCGTGCTCGTCGGACGTTTCGGGCATCTCCAGCTCCAAGGCGCCGGCACGCTCGAGCATGCGGCACAGCGTCGTGGTGCCGTACACGGAACGGTTGTCCTCCTGCAGCGCGTCGACCTTCTCGGTCAGTTCGCTGTTCAGGCATCCGCCCTCGCACCAGCCCAGGATGGAAACCAGCACCGGGCGGCGGGCCGGGTTGTGATCGAGCATGGAAAGCACCGCGTCGACGGCGCTGCCCTGGCGCGCCGGCGTGTAGACGGCCTCGCGCTGCATGTTCTCGGGCATGTTGCGCATCGTCGGGTAGTCGGTCGTGTCGAGCGGGTTGTCGTCGTCCATGTCCTCCTGGTCGATCTCCTCGTCGTCGACCTCCAGCGGATCGAAATCGTCGTCGAGGTCCCAGGAAACGTCCAGCTCCTCGGCCTTCGCGTTTTCAGCCATTGCATCCCCCTTCATTCAGTCGGCCTTAGCACCGCGGCGCCAAGGCACGCCGCCCGATATTTCACCCCAGGCAGCGCTTGGCCCGCAAACCCCTGTTCGCAGGCCTGTCCTCTTCGTTGCAGCTTAGTATAGGGAGGTGCAGGGGCGCATTATCATCCCGCAAACCCTAAATGGACCCGTTTGGGGTGCTGCCGGGCACCTCTTAAGCGCCCGAAGCATCATCCCCGCAGGTTGATTCATTATTTACGCAGGTCAGAAGCGAGCTTTTCCGTTGCCGAAACAATTTTGCCCCCGTATACTGTGAATCACGTTGCCAGAAGCGGGGCATTTCCATTCTCCAATGAACTTGCAGAAGGGAGGCTCTTATGGCCAACGCATCTTGGGGCAAGAGGTTTCTTGCCATCGCGGTTGCGTGCTGCGTATGCGCGTTGATCGCCGTACCGGCCTATGCGTTCTACTACGTCCACAGCGATGAGGGCACTCAGGTGGAAAGCAAGGGCGTGTACGAGATCACGTGCGTGCTCGACGAAACCGCCCAGGGCGGTAGCGTTCGTAGCGAGCTGGTCATCGTTCCCGAGGGCAGCACGGTCAAAGACCTGCTGAACGAGGACGTCAGGTCCAGCAACAACCAGAACGGCCTCAGCGCCATTCACAACTACGACGCCACCAGCTTGGCGGACTACCTGTCCGGCAAGCAGTACACGTGCACGGTGTACGCGGCTGAGTCGCAGAAGCCGGGCACGCAGACCACGCATGACGGTCAGGGCACCACGGGCGAAAGCACCGTGCTCAACCGTTACGACAACGTGGTCATCAAGGTGGCCTAGCGCCACCAGCGGCATGCGGGTCGGTCGACCAGCCGGCCCCGGCCGCGCCCCCAGTTCGTGAAAACAGGGGGCGAATTGGTCAGATTCGCGAAGCTGCACCGCGCAAACCCATAATTTGAACACATCATCCTTCGAGGATGATTTTTGTGTTTTCCCAGGTCAACAAAATAATCGAAGCGAATCACCCAAAATATCACCCAGCGCCTACCTCACCCCTCGCAAGCAAGGCGGGTATTATAGAACCCAGAGGATGCATTACAAGAGGGGTGAAAACGTATGGGGGTACGTGTTCCTCGAATCACGCTCAACGCCGATTTCGGCGATGACAGCGCGTTCGGAGAATTGAGTCTGCTGTCGGTCGGCTACGGCCTGCACCAGGCATGGGTGTTCGCGACCATGTTCGGCACGTCTTCGGTCTTCGGGGCGACGAACCTGTTCGAAGGCCTTTACGGCAGCAGCGTGTCGCTGTCCTATCTCATATCAATCTGCGTATACGTGTTCTGCCTGCTGTTCATGGGGCTGACCAACCAACGCTTCCTTCGCTACTACATATCGCGCGGCTTCCTCATCGCCGGCGCGGCGCTGTCGTTTATCGGCACGTCGCTTCTGCTGGCCCCCTTCCTGCCCGACTTCCCCGGCCTGGAAATCGCATCGGGCGTCATGACGGGCATCGGGTCTTCTGTGCTCATCATCTACTGGGGTACCGCGTTCGCCCGCTGCGACAACGCCTCCATCGTGTTCAACACCGCGGTGGCCGTGTTCGTGTCGTTCGGCCTGTTCGCCATCACCTTGCACTATGCGCCGCAGCCGGCTTCCTCGGTCATCATCGCGGCCATCCCGCTGCTTGAGCTGGCCATTCTTCTGAAGAAAACTCCGGAGTCGTTCTACAAGCGCGACGACGTCCCCCTGTTCAAACCGCTTCCCATCAACAAGGGCAAGTTCCTGCTGCGTTTCGCCGTGCCCGTGTTCGTGCTGGGCATCCCGCTCGGCATGCTGCGCAGCCAGTCGCTGCAGTCCGTCATGACCAGCCCGGAGGCCAGCTCGCAGCCCATGCTCATGCTCGCCGCCGGCGTGGCCAGCATCCTTATCCTCATCACCATCATGGCCCTTGGCGGCGGCGACAAGTGGAGCCGCTTCTTTCAGCCGCTCATCCCCTTTATCGCCGTGACCATCTTCTTCATTCCCTCGGCGGGTGAAGCGGGAAGCCCGCTGGGCAGCACGTTCCTGATCGTCGGATTTTTGTGCTTCGAATCGCTCATGTGGATCTTCTTCAGCGACCTTTCGCAGCGCTTCCGCCTCTCGCCGGTGTTCGTGTTCGGCATCGGGCGCGGAACCATGGCGGCGGCGGTCCTCATCGGCTCGCTCGCCCCGGTGGCCGCGGCAAACGCCGTGCACCAGATGCCTTTCGGGGAGCAAACCGTCATCGTCGCGATGCTGCTCATCATGGTCATCGCCTACGCCATGCTGCCGCGCGAGCACGAGGTGGAGGCCATCGTGGTCCCCTGCCCGCTGGTCAAGGCCGTTTCGGCCAGCTTCGAGCGTGAAGAGGCGGCGGCGAAGGCCGCGGGCGTGCGCAACTGCGGCACGGCGCCGGAGCTGGAAACCCTGGCTGCGCGCGCCGAGGCATACCCGACATCGACGCAGAACGCCGAGGCGCCTGGCAGCCAGCCCGGTGCCGGTCAGGCACCCGAAAGCGGCGGCGAATGCTCCGGCTTCGCCGGAGTGCGCGCTCTTGCGAACGCGCCTACGGAAAACCCGGCAGAAACGTCGACCTCGCAGCAAGGTTTCGTGAGGTCGAATGAGGGCTCGACCGCCAACTCCGCGGTTAACGTAGGCTCTACCGTTAACGCGGCTGCCGGCTCCGCCCTTAACGCAGGGTCGAACGCAAGCTCGGCCGACAGCTCGAACACCAGCGCAGGGTCGAACGCAAGCTCGACCGTTAACCAAGAGGTCGAAAACCGACATGCGAACGCCCAGTCCGATACGGCGAACGCCGTCGAAAAGCCGCAATCGGCCGCCGCTTCGGCCCGCAC
>CAVBAM010000036.1:0-8704 GCA_963593315.1 Candidatus Methanomethylophilaceae archaeon
GACGATATGTTCATTTCCGGTGGCGAGAACGTCTATCCGGCCGAGATTCGCCAGAAGCTGCTGGGCGTGCCCGGTGTGGCTGATGCCTACGTGTTCGGCGCTGCCGATGACACGTGGGGTCGGCGCCCGGTGGGCTTTATCGAGCGCGCTGGCGGGCAGGCGCCAGGCGAAACCGTGGGCGTGACTGCGGGTGCCCACCAAAGCGGTTTCGCGTTCGCGGCGTCGGTTTCTGCGGCGCTCAAGCCGCAACTTTCCAAGATCTACCAGCCTAAGCACCTGTTCGCGCTTGAGAGCTTCCCGCGCACGGGTATCGGCAAAGTGGACCGTGCGGCGCTTCGCGGCCTGTACGAGCAGCGCCTGGAAATCAAGCGCGTGAACCTGTATCGCGTGCGCCTGCCGTTTCGCAAGCCGTTCGCCACCGCCAAGGGCACGCTTTCGTATCGCGAGTCGGTGCTGGTCGAGGTGGTGGACTGGAAAGGCCGTACCGGTCTGGGCGAATGCGTGGCCTTCACGACCGACTGGTATCTGCCCGAAACGCTCGATCAGGACGTCGCCGCGCTTTCCGGTGAGCTCATCCCCGCGCTGCTGGGGTCGGTACTGCTGCATCCGAGCGAGGCCGACGAGCTGTTCGCCGCCTGCCCGACCGCGCGTTCGCTGCCCATGGCGCGCGGCGCGTTGGAGCCCGCGCTGTGGGATTTGTACGGCAAGATAGTGGAAAAGCCGCTGTGGGAGCTTATCGGCGGCCGCTCGGATGCCGGGGCGTTCGCTTCCGTGCCCGCAGCGGCGGCCATTCCCGTGGGCTCGGCTTTGGAGGCCGTCGCCGCCGCCGAGCGGGCGGTTGCCGCGGGGTATGCGCGCGTGAAGCTGAAGGTGACGCCGGGCACGGCCTATATCTGCACGAAAGCGGTGCGCGACGCGTTTCCCGACCTGGCCATTTCCCTTGATGCGAACCAAAGCTTCACGGAGCGGGGGATAGACGAGCTGCGCAACTTGGACGATTTGGGCCTTGAATGGATCGAGGAGCCTTATGACCCGGCCCGCGCGCCGGCCGGCGGCCCGCATGACCTGTTCGCGCGCCTTGAAACGCTGCAGCGCCAGATGAGGACGCCGATATGCCTGGACGAGTCGATCCGCAACGTTTCCGACTTGAAACGCGCGCTCAAGCATCCGGAGCTTGCGTGCTACGTCATGAAGATCGGCAAGTACGGCGGCATCCAGCCCGCCCTGCAGTTCCTGCGCATGGCCGAGCAGCGCGGTATCCGCATGTGGATGGGCGGTATGTACGACACCGGCATTTCGCGGCGCATGCACGCGGCGTTCGGCACGCTGCCGTGGGTGCGCGACGCGGGGGACATCTCAGCGACCGCGCGATATTTCGATGCGGAACTGACCGACCCGCCCTATACGGTTGAGCGCGGGCGCGTGACGCTCGCCCGCCGCGGACATGAGTTCGGCCTGGGGTGCGACCTGGACCGCGCCGCCTTGGCGCGCGTGCTGGTGGAGCAGGCGAGCTTCGAGGCGTAGATTGCAGCAGCCGGGGTTGCCGCGGGCAGCTGCCGGGGGCACCGCGCGCGGCTATCGCCGCCGCGGCGCGCATCCTGCGCGACCGTCAATGCAGCTGATGCAGAAATGTTACGGGTATGCAAAATACCGGCGGCTTGCTGGGGTATGATGGCAATCAACTGTTTTCACTAACGATCGGGGATTCGATGGGTCAATCAACCGGGGCCGCCGCGAACGGCGCCGCTTCTTCTGGTGCAGCATCCGGTGCGCAGGACATGGTGATTACCGGTTCCGGCATGCTTCCCGAAAATCCGCAAACGCACGGCAACCTGGGTATTTTTCGCCTTGTCACGTCGGTTATCACGCTGATCGTCGGCGCGGGCGTGTTCACGCTCTCCGGCGACCAGGCCGCTGCCGGCGGCGCATGCGGCGCGGCCATCCTCACGGCGTGGGGAATCTCCGCGGTCGGCGTGCTGTGCCTGGTGATGACGTTCTTCGCACTCTCGCGCGTCAAACCGCACCTGAAAGGCGGCATCTACAGCTACGCGACCGCCGGCTTCGGCGACTTTTTGGGCTTCAACAGCGCCTGGGGTTACTGGATCAGCGCGCTTCTGTGCACGGTGAGCTTCTCGGCGCTCCTGTTCGGCGCGCTGTCGTACTTCTTCCCCATTTTCGGCGCGGGCAACAACCTGCCCTCCATCATCGGCGCGAGCTGTCTCATCTGGTTCTACACCTTCCTAGTCAGCCGCGGCGTGAAGGAGGCCACGGGCATCAACGTGGTCATCACCATCAGCAAGTTCGTGCCCATCTTCGTGGCCATCACCGCCATCATCTTCTTCCAGAAGTTCGACCCCGCCATCTTCATGGCGAACCTCTCGCAGGGCGCCGTCCAAGGCCTGCCGTTCTTCGACCAGGTTGGCGGCACCATGACGGTGACCATCTGGGTGTTCGTCGGCATCGAGGGCGCGGTCGCCATTTCCGGGCGCGCCAAGAAGGACAAGGACGTGGGCAAGGCCACCATCATCGCGTTCTGCTGCGTGCTGGCCATTTACCTGATGGTATCCACGCTGTCCATGGGCGTTATGCCGCTGTCCGAGCTGGCCGAGCTTCCCAACCCCGCGCTTGCCGGCGTCATGGAACGCGCGGTGGGCAGCTGGGGCGCCACGCTCATCAATGCCGGCGTGGTGTTGTCGCTGGTCGGCGCCATGCTCGGCTACACCGTGTTGTCGGCCGAGTCGCCTTATGAGGCGGCGGAGCAAGGGTCGTTCGTGAAGGCCTTCGCGAAGACGAACAAGAAGGGCGCGCCCATCGTCACGCTCATCGTGACGAACTGCATCATCGAGATATTCCTCATCCTCATGCTGTTCTCCGATAAGACGTACCAATTCTTCTACGCGCTGTCGGCCGGCATGATCTTGTTGCCGTACCTGCTTTCGGCCGCCTACTTCACTAAGGTGGCGTTCGCCGAACCCGAGGCATTCGAGGGCAAGCTCGGTGGCAGCTTGGGGCTGTGGCGCGTCTTCGCCGTGCTCGGCATGGTGTACAGCGTGTTTTTGGCCTGGGCAAGCGGAACGCTGGGCCTGACGCTCATGTCGGTTTTGTACTTGCCGGGTATATTCATGTACATCAAAGGTAAAAAGGAACGCGGTCAGGCGTTTTTCGACAACACGGTCGATCGCGTGGTTGCGGCGATCATCGTCATCGCGGCGGTGGTGTCGATCGTGCTTCTGGCAACGGGCCAGGCGGGGTTGTAGAGGACCGCGCAGCGTGGTGAAACCGCGGGCGGTCATGCCGTCCGCGTTGAGTTTGGATAGGACGGACGCATTGTGGAACTGCTTGAGGAGCGCATTCGCCAAGACGGCGTGGTGAAGTCGGAGGGTGTCCTGAAGGTGGACAGCTTCCTGAATCACCAGATGGACATCGCATTGTTCAACGAGATGGGCAAGGAATGGAAGCGGCTGTTCGCCGACGTCTCCATTACCAAAGTGCTTACCATCGAGGCATCGGGAATCGGCATCGCGGCCATAGCCGCCCAGCATTTCGGGGTGCCGGTCGTGTTCGCCAAGAAGGCCGAGTCCATCAACCTTGACGGCGAGATGTTCAACACCAAGGTGCAGTCGTTTACGCATCAGCGCATCTACAACGTGATCGTTTCGAAGAAATTCCTGAACGCCGACGACCACGTGCTGCTCATCGACGACTTCTTGGCCAACGGCTGCGCGCTCAACGGCCTGATCGACCTGGTGGAGAAGGCCGGGGCCACCGTCGAAGGCATCGGCATCGCCGTGGAGAAGGGCTTCCAGCCCGGCGGCGACGACCTGCGTCGCCGCGGATACCACCTGGAGTCCCTGGCCATCGTGGAGTCGATGGACCCCGCAACGGGCGCAATCGAATTCCGCAGGTAAATAACCAATCGAAGGAGCCCTGCTTTAGATGCAACTTGGCATAAGCCTGTTTCTGGTCGTCCTGTTCCTGCTGATGAACGCCTTTTTCGTCATCGCGGAATTCGCGCTCGTGCGCGTGCGCAAATCGCAGCTTGAGCTTGCGATCGAAGAGGGAAAGCCCGGCGCGAAGAGCGCCATGCTCATTGCCGAGAACGTCAACAAGTACCTCTCCGCCTGCCAGCTCGGCATCACACTCGCTTCGCTTGCGCTCGGCTGGC
This sequence comes from Candidatus Methanomethylophilaceae archaeon, assembly GCA_963593315.1. Taxonomy (GTDB): domain Bacteria; phylum Actinomycetota; class Coriobacteriia; order Coriobacteriales; family Eggerthellaceae; genus Senegalimassilia. The sequence continues at coordinate 4,166 of CAVBAM010000036.1, forward strand.
TGGGAGAACCCGCCTTTTCCGCCCTCATTCGCCCGCTGTTCGTTCTACTGGGCCTGCCCGAGGCGCTGCTGGAAGTGGTTGCGGTCGCCGTCGGCTACTTCATCATGACCACGCTGCATGTGGTGGTGGGCGAGCTTATCCCCAAGTCGTTCGCCATTTTCGCCACCGAACGCTACGCGCTGTTCACGGCCGGCCCGCTCATGGCCTTCTACAAGGTTACCTATCCCATCATGGTGCTGTTCAACGGTATCACCAACGCCGTCGTGCGCCTGGCCGGCCATGACCCGGCCGACGAGCACGAGGTCTATACCGGCGACGAGATCAAGCTGCTCATCGACGAATCCACCGAAAGTGGGCTCATCGACCCCGAGCAGAACGCCTTCGTGGACAACATCTTCGACTTGGGCGACAAGGACGCCGAGGCCATCATGACGCCGCGCACCGACCTGGTGTGCATCGATCTTGAGGATTCGCTGGAAGAGAACATGGCGCTGGCGTTGCGCTACAAGTACACGCGCTACCCCGTGTGCCGCGAGACGAAGGACCGCATCGTCGGCTTCGTGCACGTTAAGGACCTCTACATGCTGCCGAAGGACGCGACCGTCGATGACCTGCCCGTGCGCACCATCGCGGCCGTGCCCGAGGGCATTCCGGTGGCGCGCCTTTTGCAGGTGCTGCAGGAGGGCAACACGAAGATTGCCGTCGTCGTCGACGAGCATGGCGGCACGGCGGGCATCGTCACCATGTCCGACATCATGGAGCAGATTGTCGGGCGCGTTGAGGACGAGTACCGCCATTCCGACAACGATTCCGTGAAGAAGCTTACCGACGACGTGATGATCGTCGACGGCGGCATGGCCATCGACGATTTCGAGGAACTCATCGGTTTCAAGCCCGAAGACGCGCAGGACAACGAAACGCTCGGCGGCCTGATCATGGACGCGCTCGACCGCATCCCCTCCGAAGGCGACGAGCTGTCGTTTACGGGCAAGGATTGTGTGGCGAAGCTCGTGGTCACGGAGATGGATCGCCATCGCATTGCGAAGGTCAAGCTGACATTGGTGCGCAAGCCCCAGCCGGCTGAAGAGCAGTAGGCCGGGCGCGCGGCCCGCGGGGCATTGCCTGCACGCGGCGCGCGGCCCGCGGGGCATTGCCTGCGGTTCGCCGGCGCTAGTTCACCTTCACGCCGGCGAACCGCTCGGCGTTGTGCCACAGGATGTTCTCCAGCTCGTCTTCGCTAAATCCCGCGCTCGTGAGCTGCTCGTATTCGCGCGCGGGGTCCCACATGGGGAAATCGCTGCCGAACATGATGCGCTCCGTTCCCCACAGGCGCGTAAGTTCCACCGTGCGACGTTGCCCTAAGAAGTACTGCGAGCTGGATTCGTCGAGGAAGACGCGCTCGTTCATGGCCACTTCGTGCAGCACGTCGTAGCCGACCTCGTAGCGCGACCAGCAGCCGAAATGCGCGGCATCCACCACCAGCTCGGGGAAGGCACGCAGGATGTTCACCAGCCGCCGCGGATGCGAGTAGTCGTAGCGGTAGTCGCCGGTGTGGATAACCACGGGCAGTCCCAGCTCCTCGCAGATGGCGTAGATTTCCATCAGGCGTGCATCGTCCATGTTCACGTGCTGCGTGTCGGGGTGCAACTTCAGCCCGTGCAGGCCCAGCTCGGCGAAACGTCCCAGCTCATCGGCCGGGTTCTCGAAGTCTTGATGCAGGGTGCCGAACCCGATGAACTCGGGGTGCTTTTCGCATTCGCTGGCGATGAAGTTGTTGATGGTCGGCGCCGAATGCGGCGTGGTGGCCACCGAATGCACGATGAAGTGCGTGACGGGGCAGCGTTCCTTCGCGGCGAGCAGCCCCTCGGGTGTGCCGTCGCCGAACATTTCGATGTTGTAGAAATCCCCGATGGCCTCGACCGCCCGTGCGGCAATTTTGTGCGAGTAGATGTGCGCGTGCGCGTCGATGACTGCCATGATTGCTCCTTGCGTCGTAAGTTTCTCCACGATTGTAGAACAACTGCATATGCGCACCCGATGCGGAATCGATTTTCTACAGCAGGGGACGGGGTGTGTCTTGCCCGGCGGCTTTCTATTTCGCCTGATAACAGGTGTTCGGAAAAACGAATATCTAGGTTATATGCCTGGTAGGTTGCGCGTCGCGTTTTCGCGTAGACTGTCCTTCGGCAATTTTTCAGATGAAGTTTGAAAGGCGTGCGGCATACATGAACGACTCCAGTTTCGAGGCGATGGCGGACGAGATTGACGGCCTGCTGGGCATCGACCAGGGAAAACATGCAGGCTGGCACCCGGATTCCATTGCGGTGCGCGGCTATGAGGGCATCGATGAGCGAACCGGCTCCATCAGCTACCCGCTGTATCAGTCGGCGACGTTCGCGCACCCGGCCTGGGGCGAATCGACCGGCTACTGTTATTCGCGTTGTGGCAACCCGACGCGCCTGGAGCTGGAAAACACCATCGCGCTGTTGGAAGGCGGCTTGAAGGCGCTGGCGTTTTCGAGCGGCATGGCGGCTATCACCACGCTGCTGAAGGTGTTGCGCTCGGGCGACCATGTGCTGGTCAGCGACGATTTGTACGGCGGAACGTATCGCCTGTTCAGTGGCATTTACTCGCAATACGGGATTGAATTCGACTACGTGGATTTGGCTGACGCGGACGTGCTCGCGACGGCTTTCAAGCCCAACACGAAGCTGGTGTTTCTGGAAACGCCGACGAACCCGACTATGAAGGTGGCCGACATCGCGGCCGTGGCTGAAGCCGCGCACGGCCATGGCGCGTACCTGGCGGTCGACAATACGTTTCTGACCATGTATTTCCAAAAGCCGTTCGAATACGGGGCCGACGTGGTCATCTACAGCGGCACGAAGTACTTGTGCGGGCATAACGACGTGCTGTCGGGTTTCCTGGTGCTGCGCGACCGCACGCTGCTGGAGCCCCTATTCAACGCCACGATGAGCGAGGGCAACCAGCTCGGTCCCTTCGACAGTTGGTTGATGCTGCGCAGCCTGAAAACCCTGGGCGTGCGCCTGCGCCAGCAGGAGCGCAACGCGCTGCGCATCGCCGAGGCGTTGAAGGAAAACCCGCATGTCACGGACGTGTTCTACGTGGGCGACCCGGAGCATCCCGACTACGAGCTGTCCCAGCGTCAGACGACGGGCTTCGGTGCCATGATCTCGTTCAAGACCGACACGCACGAACGCGCGCTGGCCGTGTTGGAGCGTACCCAGCTCATTCTGTTCGCGGAAAGCCTGGGCGGCACGGAAAGCCTGGTCACGTATCCGTTGGTACAGACGCATGGCTCCATTCCGCCGGAAATGCGCGAGGAGCTGGGCATTGACGACAGGCTGCTGCGTCTGTCGGTGGGCATCGAGGACATAGACGATTTGCTGGCCGATTTGGAGCAGGCGCTGGCGTAGTCTGAACACCAAACCATTCAGAGCAAGGATTTTCCCATGACGAAGTACGATTTCGAAACCATCATCGACCGGCGCGGCACGGGCTGCCTGAAATGGGACGCGTGGAGCCGCCGCGGGCACGCCTCCGACGACCTGCCGCTATGGGTTGCCGACATGGATTTCAAAACGGTTCCGGCCGCAATGGATGCCCTGATCGAGCGCGTGCAGCATGGCGTGTACGGATACACCATGGCCACCGACGGCTACTACAGCGCGGTGCAGAACTGGTTCGAGACGCGTCACGGCTGGCGCCCCGAGCGCGAGTGGTTCGTCAAGACGCCGGGCGTGGTGTTCGCGCTGGCCATGGCGGTCACGTCGTTCACGCAGCCGGGCGATGCCGTGGTCATTCAACCGCCGGTGTACTACCCGTTTCGCCTGATGATCCAGGACAACGGCCGCAAGATGGTCACGAGCCCGCTTCTGTATGAAGACGGCCGCTACACCATGGATTATGAGGGTTTCGAGCGCACGCTTGAGGAAAGCGGTGCGAAGCTGTTCATCCTATGCAACCCGCACAACCCGGTCGGGCGCTGCTGGACCGAAGAGGAGCTGCGCCGCATCGGCGAGATCTGCCTGCGCCATCACGTGCTGGTTGTTGCCGACGAAATTCACGCCGACTTCGCGCGCAAGGGCTTCCGCCACGTGCCGTATGCCAGCCTGGGCGAGGAGTTCGCGAACAACGCCGTCATCTGCACGGCGCCGAGCAAGACGTTCAATCTGGCCGGCCTGCAGCTGTCGAACATCTTCATCCCCAATCCCGACCTGCGCGCGGCGTTCAAGCGCACGCTGGGGCGCACCGGCTACGACGAGCCGAGCGTGTTCGGCGTGACGGCGACGCAAGCCTGCTACGAGCACGGCGCCGAGTGGCTTGACCAGCTCAAAGAGGTGCTCGACGTGAACCTGGGCGTGCTTGAGGCGGCCGTCGGGCGCATGGACGGCGTGCAGCTGGTGCCGCTCGAGAGCACGTATCTGCCGTGGCTGGACTGCAACGGCCTGGGTTTGGACGATGCGGGCATCAAGCGCCTGGTCGAACAGGATGCGAAACTGTGGCTCGACCTGGGCA
>CAVBAM010000037.1:0-8607 GCA_963593315.1 Candidatus Methanomethylophilaceae archaeon
CTTCCCCGATTCAATCTTGTTCATGTCCAAGACCTCGTTGAGGATTTCCAGAAGGGCATGCGAGGAAACCTGCACCTTGCGCACGTACTCCCGCACCCGGCGCTCGTCGCCCGCGTCGTGCTCGATGAGCGAAGACAGCCCGATGATCGCGTTCAGCGGCGTGCGGATGTCGTGGGACATGTTGGACAGGAAGTTCGTTTTCGCTTTATTCGCGACCTCCGCGGCCTTAAGGGCCTGCACCGTGACGGCCTGGGTTTCCTTCAGCTTGTCGTTCAGCGCTTCCAACTTCTTCATGTTCTGCCGTTGCTGCTCAACGCTATTGCGCTGATAGGCGGCCTTTTGGTTTGCGACGCTAGCCTTCCATAGACCGAAGAAGAAGCCCGAGAGCAAGACCAGCAGCGCCACGCCCATACCCGCAATCGAGAAGAAGACCGTCTTCTGATACGAGGCAAGCGTGTTGTCGACGACCCCCTTGGGCGCAATGCAGACGATCGTGGAGCCGCTGTCCCCCATCGGGACGTGCCCCAGGTAATACGCGTTATCGCCGCCGAGAAGCTCCACGCCGCCGTCGCGCTCGCCGATGGAGCTTTGCAGGGAGCTGTACTGGTCCTGCGTGAGGGCGCCGTCCTTGGATAGATGCTTGAGCAGCGAATAGTTCTGGAACAGCTTCTCGTCGGTCTGATTGGTGTAGAGGACCTCGCCGTGTTCGCTCAACAGGAACAGGAACGCCTTTTCGCCATAGGCGTGCAGCGTAAGCGCAGAGTCCATCTCCGAGCGGTCGACCAAGGCGCCGATCGACGTGTAGGTCTGCCCGCCGAGCGTGTACGCCTGGCAGGGGATGGCCAGCAGGAATTTTCCCTGGCTCGTCTGTCCGTCGCGTGAGGATACGAGCTTGGAGACGTTCTGCCCGTTCTTAAGATCGCTCAGAAACGCGCTCGAGACGTCGAGCTTCCGCTCGTCACCACCGAGCGTGGTCGCCATGCCGTTGTCCTTGATGAAGAGGATCCGCCAACTCGTCTGCTCCTGCAGCGTTTCCACGAAGTGGTTGAAAGCCTCGCTTTCGGCAAGGTCGGCATCCCCTTGGGCCGCGTAGCTCTCGACCAGGCGCAGGCGGTCATAGTAGTTCTCCACCTGCAGCTCGTAGGACTGCTCCAGCTGTTCGACGACGGCCTGCATGCTCAGCTTGCCGTTATCCTCGATGGCGCGGTTCATCTGGCCCAAAAGCAGCTGCACGCAGACGATGCCGGCAACAACCAGGACGGCGGCCAGTACAAGCGGCAGCGCGAACTTTCGGATTGCGATCGGTTCTTTCGTGGCTTGCATGCTAGTCACGCACCTCTATGTAGTCTTGGGGCTCGGCCGGCTCGCGCCCGCTCGCCATCGCGCGCGTCCATGCCGTAGAAAGCGTCACGTCGGTAAGCGGCTCAGGCGCGTCGGGCAGGCCCGACACCACGCCGCCGACAAGCAGGACGGAATATTCCGCCCCCACGTCAACCGGCGACCCGCCCACCAGCAAGTCGCGTAAAGCGAAGTTCACGCCATCGCGCTGCACGACGAGCTTCATGCCCGAAGCCACGGGGAGCTCCCAGGCGCTCGTCGGGCGGAAATCGCCGTCGGTGCCGGCAAGGTTTCCCTCCACCAGCGCCCGCAGCTGCGCGCCGGTCAAGGTCGCAAGGTACAGCGATGCGGGATTGGGCTTGTTTGCGACCATGAGATTGACCCTGCTGGGCGCGCATTCGCCCTGGTAGATGGAAGACGAGAAGTAGTAATAGGGAGCTAAGGCCAGCTGTGCCGCGCATTCCTCGCGCACCGTCGAGAGAATCGCCGACGCGGCATCGCGCCCGCCGGCCTTGTTGGGGGAAAGCGCATAGGTGTTGTCGAACGTCACGGACGACGTGGCCGGGGCGCTGCCGCTGTTTATCTCATCCCGGAAGGCCTTGCAGGCCTGCTCTTCGTCCATCGCGTTCGTCAGCAAGCCTCTGACGGCCTTCACGCTGGCTGAAAACGACTTCTGCAACGAATAACGGATGTAGTACTGATTGTTCTTGATCTCGGTTTCAAGCCCGACCATGCCATCCGTGATGGACGCGACGCCGGGATTGAAGGAAATGACGCTGGTGCCGTTGGCGATGAGCTTCTGCCCCTCAGCCGAGAGCATATGCGTCAGGACGCCAAACGCGGCCTCAAGCTTTTCCGCGTCGCCTTCCAGGTTCCTGTTCATCGCGATGTGCAAAGACGGCGTCATGTAGATGTAGCCCTCGTGGGAGATTTGCGAGAAGTACGGCACGCGCACCAGCTCCGCGGCCATTTTCTCCCGGCACTGCTCCAAGTGCACGGGAGACCCGTGGAACATCGCCGCCTTGCCTTCCACGAAGAGGTCCATCGCGGCGTCCGTGCCAAGGGCAAGGTCGTCTTGGGTGAAGCCGGAATCTTTGAGCAGCGTGGCCGTTTGCGCAAAGATGTTGCGCCACAGCGCGTCGTCGAAGGGGATTTCGCCCTGCGCGCTTTCCGCCTGGGAGCGCCATTCGATGCCGGAAAGGCTCATCAGCTCGCCGATGCCGCCCGCTTGGACCATCTCGTGGCTTGACCAGTCCTCCGCGAGATCCAGCGCATACGGCTTGATACCCGCGCTGGAGAACGCCTGGCACACGCGGGCGTAGTCCTGGTAGCTTTGCGGCAGCTCAAGGCCGTATTCGTCGAAAAGCGTCTTATTCGCGATGATGGTCTGCGGGATGCCGCAGACGGGAAGCCAGTTGACCTCGCCGTCGCCGTTTTTGTAGTACTGCAGCGAATGCGAGGAGAATTCCGAGACGATGTCGTAGAACGAGAAGTCCATCAAATGCGGGCGCAGGTCGGACGCCTCGGTTCCCGCGAAACGGCGCACGGTAATGATGTCGGGCAGTTCTCCGTGTTCGAGCAGGTAGCTGTAAAGGTCTACGTCGTTATTGCCGGCAATGAACTGAATTTGCGCGTCCGGCATCTGTTCGTGCAGGTAGGGCCCGAGGTCGCGAATAAGGTCCGTGTCCCAGAGGTAGACGGTGAGCGGGTTGTCCTTAGTTGCCGCGCCGGCCGCGGAGCCCGTCGATTTCGTCGGTTGGGAGCATCCCCCCAAAGACGCCAGCGCCAGCGTGGCGATGGCCGCCTTCGCCAGCGTTCGCCTCGTCATGTTCCTGCCCATGCCCACAGCCCTATCCTCGCCTTGTCCCACGCAAAAGGCACCTTCGCGACATTCACAGCACTTGCAGCGCACGGCGCCCTTAAGAGGGATTGCAACTGGCTGCCATTTCCAGGCCCTATAGCTTTGCGTCCCGGCCTTTCGACCGGTTTGCCGATATGAAAAGTCAATCGCCTAAGTATAACCGCTCAAGTCGCAAAGCGGGAGCGGAATATCTGAGGCTATCATTTTGACAAATACATACATTGTATGTATATTATATGCATGGCAGCAACCGATTACATAGACTTCGAATGGGACGACCGGAAGGCGGCCTCTAACGAGATCAAGCACGGTATCAGCTTTGACGAAGCCGCCGACGCGTTTTCGGATCCGTACGCCAGGGTCATTCCCGATCCCGACCATTCGGACTACGAGGAGAGGTTCATCCTTATCGGAATGAGCCTCTCGGCTCGCGTTCTTACGGTTTGCCACTGCGAGCGGAACAGCGGAACGTCGATCAGAATCATATCCGCGCGCAAATCAACACGCACGGAGAGAGAAGCATATTGGAGGTATCGCGATGAGGGATGAATACGATTTCAGCAGCAGCAGCCCTAACCCGTACGCAGGCAAGGTCCGTCGGCGCGTGACCATCAACATCGACGGCGACACTATCGACTATTTCAAGGAAGAGTCTCGCCGCACGGGCGTGCCTTATCAGACGATCATCAACATGTATCTAGGGCAATGCGTCAAAGAAAAGAAGCACCTGTCGTTCGCCTAGTGCGTCGGCCTACACACCAGCTTCGGTCTATGCGCCGCCGTCCTGCTCGAAGAGCCGAACCACCTCGGAAACCTTTTCCCACGAGGTTCACTTCTCGTGCGGCACGAGAAGTTTTGGGCATTGCTTCTCGTGCAGCACGAGAAGCCGACATCATTTGCTCGCCCAAGCCGCGGCGCCCTCCCAGCCCCAAGCCGCCATCGCGCAGGCGGGCAGCGCCACACGCAGCGAAGTCGACCTAACACACGGCAACTTTGCTAACGCATGCTAACTTTGCTAACGGATGCTAAAAAAGCTAACGCGTGCAAACAAAAGCGAAATCCACTGCACTATACTGATAAGGGTCGAAGGAGGCATCCATGTCTGAGAAATTCGCCAACCCATTCACCCCAGTAGTCGGGAAGGTTCCCCCGCATATTGCCGGCCGCGAGGAAATCATCGCCGATGTGGAAGCCGCCCTTGCCGGCGCGGGAAACGATCCGGCGATCATCAGCCTCCTGGTCGGTCCGCGCGGCACGGGAAAGACGGCCCTTCTGTCTTATTTCGCCGACTCCGCCGAATCATCCGGATGGATCACGGCCCGCGTCACCTGCGTTGAAGGCATGCTCGACGACATCCTCGTCCGAACGCAGAGGTCGGCGCGGCATCTGGTGGACACTCAAGCTTCACGCAAAATCAAGGGCGCCAGCATAGCGAACTTCATTTCGCTGGAACTGGAAGACTCCCCCCGCGAATTGGCCAATTGGCGCTCGAAAATGGATGACATCCTGGATGCCCTGGCCGAGCTCGACATCGGTCTTCTGATAACGATCGACGAAGTCAACACCACCATTCAGGAAATGGTCACCATCGTCGCGGCATTCCAACACTTTCTCGACGAGGGTAAGAAAGTGGCCCTGATAATGGCCGGGCTCCCATACGGAATCATGTCGCTGCTCTCCGGCAAATCGACCTCATTCCTGCGAAGGGCCGCGCGCTATGAGCTGCAGGCGCTGAACGACTACGAAGTGGAAGAGGCGCTATCGAAAACGATGAGGGACGGCGGCAAGAACTTCGAGCCAGACGCCCTCGAAGCCGCAATCGAGGCGATTAAGGGCTTCCCATTCATGCTGCAACTTGTGGGCTACCGCGCATGGCGAATGGCCGGGGATTCCAGCGTTATCACCGCTCAGATAGTCAACGATGCGGCAAGCATTGCCCGCAAGGAACTGGAGCAGCGAGTATACGAGGCTGTCTGGTTCGAGCTGAGCGAAGCCGACAAGTCGTTTCTTCAAGCGATGACGGAAGATCCGGAAACAACGCGGCAAGCGGATCTGGCAAGAAGGCTTAACAGACCGAGCGGGCACGTTTCCAAATACAAGAAGCGGATGTTGCAACAAGGCGTCATCCAAGAGCGATCCAGGGGCTTGCTGGAGTTTTGCCTACCCGGCTTCAGGGAATACTTTACCGAACGAATCGCAGAAGAGCGCGGGGTGTAAGGGGGGCGCGCGGTTTCTCAGGACCCGATTGTACCGAGAAACCGAGTCTAGATCGGCGCGTCTACCTGTTCCGCGTCAGGCGAGACGATCCACCCGATGCTCCGGCTTCGCCGGAGAGCGCGCTCTTGCGAACGCGCCTACAGAAGACGAGCATGCAAGCCCTCCTTCGTACCAGAGGGCGAGCATGCAAGCTTGCCTTCGTACCAGAGGGCGAGCATGCAAGCTTGCCTTCCGCCAGCGGACGACGAGCAGGCAAGCCTGCCTTCGCGCCAGAGGACGACCGGGCAAGCTTGCCTTCGCGGCGCTACTGCTCGAAGTCCACATTCCTGCTTTCGCGGAAGAATAGCAGCGCCACCAGGGCGATTGCCGCCATGCCGCCCATGTACCAGCCGAGCGCCTGGATGCCGAAGTTCATCACGAGCGCCGACGCGATGGTCGGAGCGAACGCGCCGCCGGTGATGGCCGCCAGGTTATAGCTCAGGCCGGCTCCGGAATAGCGCACCTTCGCGGGGAACAGCTCGGGCAGATAGCTGCCGCACGGGCCGAAGATGGTTCCCATGCAGCAAAAGCCCACGCACAGGAACACCATGACGGAAAGCACGCTGTTCGCGGCCAGCAACGACGGCGCCGCCAGGGCGAACAGAAGCGTGCAGGCGTTGCCGATTAGAAGCACCGGCTTGCGGCCGCGCGCGTCGGCGGCAAGGCACCCCACCAGCACGAATCCGGCGAAGAACACGACCGACACCAGCTGCATGCCCAAATACTGCTGCTGCGTGAACCCAAGCGTCGAGGTGCCGTAGGACAGCGACCAGGTGCCCAGCACGTAGAACAGCGTGTAGGTGATGGACATGGTCGCCGTGCCCAGCACCACGCGGCGCCAATGGTGGCACAAATCGCGCAGCGGGGTTTTCGTCGTGCGGTTCTCGGCGGCGGCCTTCTGGTACACCGGCGTCTCGCTCATGCGCGTGCGCACGACCAGGCCGACGATCACCAGCAAACACGACAGCAGGAACGGGATGCGCCAGCCCCAGGCAGCCATCGCGCCGGCGGGCAGCATTACGTCGAGCAGCAGGTTCACGCCGTACGCGCAGAAAAAGCCGATCGGGGCGCCCAGGTTCGGGAAGCTGCCGAACAGCGCGCGCTTGCCCGCCGGCGCATTTTCCGTCGCCACGAGCGCGGCCCCCGACCACTCGCCCGCAAGGCCCAAGCCCTGGCAGGCGCGGCAGAGGCACAGCAGCAGCACCGATGCGGGCCCGAGCACGTCATAGCCGGGCAGCAAGCCGACGCAAAACGTCGCGGTTCCCATGAGCAACAGGGCTGCCACCAGGGTTTTCTTGCGGCCCAAGCGGTCGCCGAAGTGCCCGAACAGAAGGCTGCCGAACGGACGGGCCAGGAAGCTGACCGAGAATGTGACGAACGCGAGCAGCGTGGCCAGCACCGGGTCGGACTTCGCAACGTCGGTGAAGAAGATGGCGCCGAAGTAGCTGGCCGCCGCGATGGAGTAGCAATAGTTGTCGTAGAACTCGATGGCCGTGCCGATCATAGACGCGACCATGACCTCGGCCGTGGAGTCGCGCTTGACCGGCGCGGTCGCCGTCGGCGCTGCCGCGGCTCCGGTTGTGGCTGCGGCTCCGGCAGCCGCCGGGGTGAGCGCTCCCGGCATGCCCGCGCTGGCGAATGCGGCGTTCGCCTCGCTGCTTTCCTCTCCCATCAGGGGTTTTCGTTGTTGCGTGCTCGACACTTCTTTCGCCTTGCCTTTCTGTTGCGCCCAGCGCTCCTTCACGCCGTGCGCCTTCGGTGATGACCAGTTCATGTATTCGGAGATTGTTCGGGAAAACGATGGGGGCCGCCGACCGGGCCGGAAGGGCTGGCTGCGGGCGGCATTTTCCGCACACGCCGCAGCCGCCTCGTCGTCGAAGGACGCAAAAAAGCCGGAGGCCGTCATTCCAAACAGCCTCCGGCTCATGAAACCATCAGCTGCCCGATTAGGGTTCGGGCAGCATCATTGCAACCCGGACCCTAGATAATGGAGCTGATAATTCGAGAATCTAGGTTTGTGCAGGCCATCAATGTTTCCTTACCGCTTTACGCATCGTGGCGATGCGTCTCTTCCAGCCGCTTTCGCAACCTCGGCCGTGCACCCTTTGTGCCCGACGCGCCCTATCATCGTCCTTTCGCCGGCCAGGTCAACCCAAAGCGTGCACTCGTAACAAAGCGTTAACATTTCCTAGTAGCGAAGTAGGGTTTGCCCTTAGCACCGCAAAGCCGAACCGCGCGCAAGCTCCTGAGTATGCCGCAATATCATCCGCGCAGTGCTCCTGCTCACCTTGGTGGCGTCGCCCTTGTTCAGATACGCATAAACGTTTCCTTTGTTCAGGCGCAAATCTTGGCATACCGAGTAGATAGTCGCGCCGGATTCCGAGAGCACCGCAAGCGTCTTTTCCCTCATAAGGGCGATAACGCGCCTGTCTGCGTCGCTCGCGTGCTTTTTCGCCTGATAAGCAAGCCATACTTTTTTGAATCGCTGAGGCGCCTCATCGGACTGCAGGAAAAGCTCGATTGACGAGCAACCGCCCGATTTGACAGCAAAAACGTCGCACGATTCCCCCACCCATGTTCCCTTTGCGTAACCCGCAAGATAGGCGATTTTATCCTGGGAGGCCGCAAAGACCACAACCGCCTCGGCAGCGGCGGGGCACGACTTATTCACGCAGTCGCAAAGCTTGCGCAGGTTGTCGGTCTGAAGACCGGTCAATTCGCGGCAATAGGAGCGCAGAAAACCTTTGAACGTCAGATTCATTTCGATTTGCACACCTCCCTGAACCGCTCGAAAGCATCGACCATTTCGCGATAACGCCTAGGAGACAAAGACGAAGCAGCCGCTTCTTCGGGGCTATAAACCAGCAGCTCAAGGAGATTCCAGTCAAGCCGGCCCGCCCGCGCGACAGCCTCTATGTCCTGCATATCGTTCGGGCGCTGGGCGTACAGCTTCATGACTACCAAATCTTCCGTGCTAGGAGTGGCGAAATCAATTGCAAGCGTAGGAAGATCGAGGCGAACCAAGCGGTCTTCGAAATTATAGGGGATTTGATCGGCATACGCGGCAACCGCACCGTTAACGTTGGGGTATTGCGAAATCACCTCCCGAACGGCACTGTCTGCCTGCAGTACATCGATGTCGTGTGTAACGC
>CAVBAM010000038.1:0-8592 GCA_963593315.1 Candidatus Methanomethylophilaceae archaeon
CGTCTTTTCGGCAGGCGGCGCGATTTAGGCGGATTGCCGGTGTGCAACCGGGAAAAACACCTGCATTTCGCGGGCATATCCCGGCTGGCTGTACTAAAATATGCCACTAGGTTGCAAACGATACTGAAAGGACCTGAAATGACGCGCAAGATCGCAATTTTCGACACGACGCTGCGCGACGGCGAACAGTCGCCGGGCGCATCCATGAACACCGAGGAGAAGCTCGTTGTCGCGCGTCAGCTGCTACGCCTTAACGTCGACGTCATCGAAGCCGGTTTCCCCATTTCCTCGCCGGGCGACTTCGAGAGCGTGCGCCGCATTGCCGAGCTTGCTGGCGACGATGCCACCGTCGTCGGCCTCACGCGTGCCGTCGCGAAGGACATCGACCGTGCTGCCGAGGCGCTCAAGTACGCCAAGCGCCCGCGTATCCATACCGGCATCGGCGTTTCCCCTTCGCACATGCATGACAAGCTGCGCATCACCGAGGACCAGTGCATCGAGCGTGCCGTCGCGGCCGTCAAGCATGCCAAGTCCTATGTCGAGGATGTTCAATTCTACGCCGAGGACGCGGGCCGCGCCGATTACGCCTTCCTGGCCAAGGTTATCCAGGCGGTTATCGAGGCGGGTGCCACCGTCGTGAACATCCCCGACACCACCGGGTACAGCCTCCCCGACGAGTTCGGCCGTCGTATCCGCTACCTCATGGAGAACGTCCGCGGCATCGAAAACGCCACGGTCTCCGTCCATTGCCACAACGACCTCGGCATGGCCACCGCCTTGTCGCTCGCCGGCGTGCAGAACGGCGCCACACAGGTCGAGTGCACCATCAACGGCCTCGGCGAGCGCGCGGGCAATACCGCGATGGAAGAAGTCGTCATGGGCATCAAGATGCACGGCGATGAGCTCGACGCCCACACCGATGTAAACACCCGTGAGTTCCTCAAGGCAAGCCGTCTCGTGTCTTCCATCACTGGCATCAACGTGCAGGTGAACAAGGCCATCGTCGGCGCCAATGCCTTCGCGCATTCCTCCGGCATCCACCAGGACGGCGTTCTGAAGAAGCGCGACACCTACGAGATCATCGATCCGGCCGAGGTCGGTGCCGGTCAGTCTCAGATCGTGCTTACCGCTCGTAGCGGCCATGCGGCCCTCAAGCATCGCCTCGAGGAGCTTGGCTACGAGCTTGACAAGGACAAGCTCGACAAGATGTACGACGCCTTCCTCGACTTGGCCGACAAGAAGAAGGAAGTCTTCGACGAGGATCTTGAATCGCTCATGCACGAGAGCCAGCGTCACGAGACGGCGCTCTATACGCTCGAGTCCGTTCAGATTTCCTGCGGCTTCCCGCTCAAGCCGACGGCTACCGTCACGCTGCGCACCGCCGCCGACCAGGTTGTCACCGCGTGCGACTGGGGCACTGGCCCGATCGACGCCATGTGCAAGGCGGTTGACAAGATCGTGCAGGTTGACAACGACCTGACCGAGTACGCGGTACAGTCCGTCACGCGCGGCATTGCCGCCCTCGGCGAGGTTACTATCCGCCTGAAGGCTCCCGACGGTGAAGTGTACACCGGCCGCGGCGCCGACGGCGATATCGTGGTTTCCTCCACGAAGGCCTACGTGAACGCCCTGAACCGCCTTCTGAGCGACAAGGCCGCACATCGCAAGTAAAACCTTAGCTGGAGCTTGTTTAACGCCCGGGACGCAGCGTCCCGGGCGTTTTTTATTCGCTCCCAATAACGAAAGCGCCGTACAGTTCGCACGGCGCTTTCCAATAAGGTGTCTTGTGTCGTTAAGACTTAGAAGAACAGGCTCTCGATGTAGGGGATGTCCATTTGCTTGCCGGTCCAGATCTCCTCCCCGATGGCGGCCTGCCACATCATCATGCCCAGACCCGGCACGACGGTGCAACCGTGTTCTTTCGCCAGCGTGATCATCTTGGTTTCAAGCGGGTTGTAGACGGTGTCGGCTACAACCAGGTCGCTGCGCATCAAGTCTTCGGGAAGCAGGTTGCCGTCCTCGTCGGGCTTCATGCCCACACGAGAGGCGTTGATGAACATAAAGGACTCGTTGACGCTCTTGGCGAGGTCTTCAGCGTCGGCGAGGTCATGCATGGTGACCTTCGCGCCCGTACGCTCGGACAGCACGCGGCAGCGCTCCTCGGCTGCAGCGAAGAAGTCGTCCTTGATGTTGAAGACGTCGATCTCGGCAACACCGTCAAGCGCGGCCTGCGTGAAGATGGCCGAACCCGCGCCGCCAGCACCGGCGAGCGTGATCTTCTTGCCCTTCGGGTCGATGCCGTGCTCCGTGACGTTGCGCCAGAAGCCCGCACCGTCGGTGTTGTGGCCGACGGCCTTGCCCGTATGCAGGTCGACGCAGTTAACGGCGCCCATGAGCTCGGCAGCGGGCGTCAGCTCGTCCAGATACTTGTGGATGATGGTCTTGTTGGGCATGGAAACGTTGTAGCCCAAAAAGCCCATGGCGCGCATGCCCTCGCATGCGGCCTCAAGCTGCTCAGGGGCGACATCGAAGCACAGATAGACGATATCCTCGCCCATATGAGCGAATGATGCGGTGTGCATCGCGGGGGACAGTGAATGCCTGATGGGCGTGGCCACCAAACCGACGAGCTCGGTGTGGCCGGTGATGTTGGGGAGTTCCTTCATGTCTGCCATTGCATGCTCCAATCACGAAAACGGATATGCCTTATTTTCGTCCTCCGTTGCGCGATTGTCCATGCAAACGGCCCGTTTCCGGGCCGTTTTAGACATTGTCCATTTTAATCATCCAAGCCGCGAAAGGTTGGTTTCGCGAATAACGCAACTCGTATTTAGGCTACGCAAGGGGAGTGCTCGGACAAGCTTCGTGGGTCCGACTCCTTTGAGCCGTCGTCACCCGAAGGTGTATTCTCGTGACGCGGGGATTCATTCCAGGTGAAGGTCTTCGCGAATGAGATGAAGTTCTCGAGCGCGCGTGATTTGAAGGCGCTCGTTTTATAAACCATGCAAATGGGGTGGAAGTCGTCTTTAATGCCCCGCACGCGCTTGCTGACGATCTTGTCTTTGAAGGGGAGTAGGCCGATGGTGTTCAGCGCAAGACCGACCGAAGTGCGGTCAGATTCAACCATGCTCGCCAAGGTGATCTCGTCGTTGTAGAACGGGGCGACGGTGGTCATCCCCTCAGGCTTCAAGGTAGCCTGCACCTCAGAGCCGATTGGCGTCTCAGGCGGGTAGGAATACAGCCGATTGACGGATTGCAGGTCTTCAAAAGTGAGTTCAGCCTTCTGTGCGAGCGGATGCTCGTTGGACATGATGGCCACCAGCTGCTGGCAGAAGACGGGGACGAACGTGAGGTCGCTCTTGCCTTTCACTTCCGCGGCGAAAACGATCTCGTAGCGGTCCTTTTCCAAATCCTCGATAAGCGGCAGTGTCAGGCCTTGGTAGATGTTGGTGGTGATACTGGTGCCGTACTCGGTGCGATATGCCGACATAAGCGCGGGCAGGTAATCGCCCTGAATGGTATAGATAGTGCCGATTTCAATGCTTCCCGAAAGCGATCCCGCATGTTCGTGGGCGATGTCGATGCCCTTGTCGAGCGCGTTGAGCGCCTCGGTTATGTACTGGTAGAACTCTCGCCCGTATCGGGTGAGCTTCACGTTGCGGTTCTCTCGCTCGAACAAGGGGATTTCCAATTCCCGTTCCAGCTGTGAAATTGAATTTGATAGCGTCGGCTGGGTGATGTAAAGCTCTTTAGCTGCCTTCGTGTAGTGCTGTACTTCAGCAAGTTTTTTGAAATAGTACAACTGCGGCAGATTCATGCACACCTCCACGATAAGCAATACCCGAAACTTAAGGAACGCTATCAGAACAGTGTAGCGGTTTCATCATGATTTGTGTACGCAAAAAAAGGAGCCAATCACAAGATTGGCTCCTTTGACGCTTTGAATGCTTACGCCGCTAAGCGCACATTCGATAGCAAGTACGACTTAGAAGTTGTACTTGACAACGCCGTTGTGGTTCTGGCACTCGCGAGCAATGGTGATGCGCTGCACGCAGGGAGCGCCTTCCTCCAGCCACATAGCGCGGCAGTCGCGGTACAGACGCTCGGTCGGGCCCAGCGGCTCGTCCTCGAAGTAGCCGTCGCCACCGAAGATCTCGAGCATCTCGTCGGACACCAGCTTGACGGTGTCGATGGAGAACAGCTTGCAGATAGCAGCCTTCTCGGTGATGTACTCGTTCTTCGGATCCAGGTCGTAGTCACGAGCGAAGTCGTAGATGGCGCAGCGGAGCACGTGGATCATCTTCTGCATCTCAGCGATCTTCTGCTTGATCATCTGGCGGGAAGCGATCGGCTTACCGAAGGTCACGCGCTGGTTGGCGCGCTTCAGGGACAGCTCGAGCATACGCTGAGACATGCCCAGGTTGGACATGGCGATGTGCACGCGGGAGACGGACAGGGAGTGGATAGCAACCTCCATGCCCTGGCCCTCTTCGCCGAGCAGGTAGATCGGGTCGAGGTCCACGTTCGTGAACTTCAGGCCGGCATGGCCAGCGCCGCGGCAGCCCATCATGTGGGACATCTCGACGATCTCGAAGCCCGGAGCGTCGTTCGGCACGAAGAAGGCGGACAGACGGGAATCCTTGTCGGACTCGGGGTCGGTCACAGCGATGACGTAGGTGAAGTCAGAGCAGTCGGTGTGGGAGATGAGCCACTTCTCGCCGTTCAGCAGGTAATGGCCATTCGGCTGCTTGATGGCGGTGGTGTGCAGGTCAGCACCGGTGCCGCCGGTCTTCTCGGTGATGGCGAAGTTGCAGTAGATGGTCTTGTCCTGGAACTTGTCCATGTACTTTTCCTTGAGCTCCGGTTTACCGTAGTCATCAAGGATACGCCAGTTCATGTCAGCGGCGTGATGCAGGTGCATACGCATGCCGCCCGGGCCACGGGAGAACTCTTCCTGCACACGCAGGATCTCGAGCTCGTTCAGGTCCCATCCACCGTACTGAGAGGGCATGTAGAAACGATACAGATCGTTCTTGATGGCCAGATCGTAGAACTCCTGCGGGAAGGTGTTGGTCACCTCAACTTCCTTCTGGATCTCCTCGAAAGGACCTTCGACCAGTTCGCGAACCTGCTTGAGGTAAGCCTCAAACTGCTCGTCGGTGATCTTGGCGTTCGGATTCATCGAAAACCTCCTCAACGTTTGTGTACCCAAAGCCCCAACAGCTTTGTTGTCTCTATTATGTGACGCGCGGCACCCAAATTCCAATTCGCCGCATGTTGGAAATTGCTTTGCAATCATAGGTAAAACGAATGATTGCCCCGCAGCGTGCGAAATATGGCCCCCAAACAGGGAGAACCCCTGGTCAAGCATGACCAGGGGTTCTCTTGCGACCACCTTTTGGGCGGTCAGGCAGGCTAATTTGTCCGCAAGATTACTTGCCCTGCAGCACAGCCAGATCGATCGGGCCGGAAACGGAGCCGTCGGCCTCTGCAGCCTTGAACTCCTCCTCGGTGTAGCCGAGTTCCTTCATGACGGCCTCGGTGTCGCAGCCGAGCTTGCCGGTCGGCTTGAGCGGACGAACCTCTTCGAGCTCGAACTGAACCGGAGCGGTCGGGCACCACTTGCCGCCGTTGGGGTAGGGCACCTGCTGGATGTAGCCGTTGACGAGCGCGTTCTCGTCCTCGTAGATGTCCAGCGGCGTCTGAGCCGGCTCGCAAGGCATGTCGTTTTCCTTGAACATCTTCAGCAGCTCGTCAAGCGTGAACTGGGCGAAGCCCTCGTCGAGGATCTTGGTGACCTCGGGTGCGAGACCCTTGGCGTTAACCGTGGTGCACACGCTGTAGTCGGGATGCTCGGCAAGCTCCTCGCGGCCGATCAGGTTCATGACGCGCGGCCAATCGCGGTCGTACTCGGGCAGGCACAGCACGACCCACTTGTCGTCCTTGGAGCGGAAGACGTTGTTGAGCGGGTTGTTGACCTCCAGACGGCTCTTCGGGTAGGGGTTGCCGTACTGGGCGGAAACCATGCCGGTGGACAGGGCGTAGATGCCTGCATGCTGCAGCGCGCAGGTGACGTAGTCGCCCTCGCCGGAGGTCTCGCGGCCGACGTAGGCGGCCAGGATGCCGGCAGCCAGGAACAGCGAGCACTGGAAGTCGCCGTAGCCGTTCGTCGGGATCATCGGGGCGTCGCCCTTGTTGACGGTGGTGCCGAAAACGCCGCCGCGGCCCATGTAGCAGGTCACGTCGAAGCCGGCAGCGTCCTTCTCGGGACCCTGCTTGCCGTAGCCCAGGCCATGGCCCATGATCAGACGGGGGTATTTAGCATGCAGGCTCTCCCAGTCCAGGCCCATCTTCTTGAGGGACTTGGCGCGGTTGTTGGTGATGAAGATGTCGGCGTCGGCCAGCAGCTTGTGCATGACCTCGAGGCCCTTTTCAGACTTCAGGTTCAGCGAGATGAAACGCTTGTGCATGTTGGACATGTCGAAGCCGAGATTCTCATCATCGCTGGAGGGCATGCCGAACACCGCAGCCTGGTTCACGCGGCCCGGATCGCCCTTGGCGGCCTCGACCTTGATGACGTCGGCACCCCATTCGCCGAGCACGCGGCCGGTGGTCGGCGTAGCCAAAAACGTGGTCAGATCAACGACTTTGACGCCTTGCAATGGTAACATCGCTACCTCCTTGGTACCCGGTTGCCCGGGCATCGCTCTTGTATTCCCGAAGCGTTTGGTCCTCTCTCGCGGGGAAGGCGTTTCCTCGCGGGGTTGGTCCTTGTAATTATTGTGCGCTTGAGGTTGAGCCATTTCCAATTCGCCCCTGCTATGAAACTTTTCGCAATCATAAAAGGTGCGAATACACCCCCGCGTTAAACGGTTTGGGTTCTTTGTTGGTTGCTTATGCGGTATTTGCCACGCAAAATATACCCATAGCTTTAAAGCTGTGTAAAAATAAGCTGCTGGTCGCGCCATTGCCGAGGATATGCGCGCGTTTTATTGGAAGGAGCTGGGTACATGGATTTCGGTTTGACGGACGACTACCGTAAGCTCGTCTCCACGGTACGCGCGTTTGCCGAGCAGCATTTCACGTTCGACAGCGTGACCCAGTGGAGGCGCGACGAAGGTTTGCCCGATGACGTGGTGCGTGATTTCGTCAACCTCGACTTCAACGGGTTCGGCGTTATCCACCGTCGCAACCATGAAACGTATGACATCATGGCCCAGGTGCTCGTGCTTGAAGAGCTCGCGCGTGCAACGGGGTCGGCCTTGCCGCTCATGAACGATTTCCTCAACCTGCAAATTCTCGAGGAGTTTGCCGGGACGGGGGAGTCGAGCCAGATGCGCTCAGGTTACCAGACCGAGGGGCGCCTTGCCTTTGCGCTGGCCATTTCCGAGCCGCAGTCGGGCTCTGACTTGATGAGCATGGAATCGGCGGTGCGCACGCGCGGCGGTGCTCTGTATCTCAACGGAACGAAGGTGTTCGTCAATAACGGCGAATACGCGCCTTATTTGCTCGTCGTCGCCATCGACACCGACAAGCCGCCGGTGGGCAAACATCCGGAGCTGTCGTTTTGGTTCGTTCCGCACGACACGCCCGGCGTCGAGGTGTATCCCATTCAAAAGGTGGGGCAGTCGATGCTGCCGTTTTCGACTGTGGTATTTAACGACGTGAAGCTCGACGAGAGCTGGCGCCTTCACGGCAAATGCTCCGGTTGGCCACAGCTGTTCAAGTTTTTTCAGATTGGTCGTCTTTTCGCGTGCGCTACCTCGCTCGGGCTCGCACAGGGTGCGCTCGAGGATGCCATCGCGTTCGCGGGCACGCGCGAGTCGTTCGGCAAGCCCATCACCGATTTCCAGCTGGTGCAGGAAATGATTGTGGACATGGAGCTGAAGCTGCAGAACATGCGCGCTTCGGTCTACCGCGCCGCGTGGATGCTCGACGAGGGCCTGCCCGAGCACGAGGTGCGCCTGGCCGTGGCGCTCGCGAAGCGCTACGTCCCCAAGACGGCGACCGAGGTCGCTTCTGATGCCATGCAGATAATGGGCGGTCGCGGCTATACCTGCAGCCAGCGCGTCGCCTCCATCTGGGAGGATTGCCGCGGGTTCCAAATCGCCGAGGGGACCGATCAGATTATGGTGCATATCGCAGCCCCCATGGTTTTGGAGAAGTATCAAGCCAGGGAATAGGAACGAGCGGTATTTCGGCCCCGTATCAAGGCGCGGTCCTCATTTATAGGTCCGCGCCTTTGTTTTGCTTCGGTGCTTTGCGTCGGGGGCAATCTAGTTCAGCAGCTCGCGAATCTTGGCGATAAGCGTGTTCACGTCGATGGGCTTGGATATATGCCCGTCCATCCCTGCGGCCAAGGCTTCGTCCCGGTCACTGGAGAATGCGTTGGCGGTGAGCGCGATGATGGGAAGGGATGCGCGCGCGGGATCGGGAAGCTCGCGAATGGCCTGCGTGGCTTCGTAGCCGTTCATACGCGGCATCTGGATATCCATGAGAATAAGGTCGATGGGGTTGCTCGCACTATTTGCAACCGCCTCGAGTGCGACCTGCCCATCCTCGGCGGTGCTCACGGCGAAACCCGCCTCGGTC
>CAVBAM010000039.1:0-8472 GCA_963593315.1 Candidatus Methanomethylophilaceae archaeon
GACCACCAGTACGAACCCGACGACCAGCACGGGCCAGAACATGCGCACGCCCAGCTCAAGCGTTTCCCACGAGAGGAACCCCATGCTCATCGGCAACAGCATCGCACCCAGCGAGCACACGCACAAACCCCAGGAGAACACCAGCGCACGAACCCCTTCGGCACCGGGAACCGCCATGCGCATGATGCCGACTACCAGCAAAAGAACCGGCCAGCACTGCCACCAGAGCACGCCGCGCACAAGCGAGGAGAGCACGAATGCCGCACCCGCGGACAAGAGCAAGCAGCCCGCGAACAGCACGCAGGATATGACGAGGACCGAAGGCTGATGGGTAACCGAAACGGTGGAAAGGTCCGCGGCTGTCGCCGATTCCGCATCGCGATCGCCCTCCGCGCTCGTTCCTCCCGCAGCGGCCGCCGCACAAGAGGGGGGCGCCGGCGGAACATGGGCCGATCCTGCATAGCGCGGCAGGCGGGAGAGGCGCGCGGACTCCATGCACCTTCCGCGAGCGCGACGACAGTCGACGTCGCCGAACGTGTCCGAACGAACCGCCTTGGGCTCGACGACGACGGGCTTGGGATTGATAGGGGTCTTCGGAAGGGCGATCCAGAGGGCGACATAGAAGAAGGACAGCAAGCCGCAGGAGAGAATCGTGAAGGCGACCCACAAGATGCGCAAGACAACGGGATCGACGTCAAGGTATTCGGCGATGCCGGCACACACTCCCCCGATCAGCGGCGAGCGCGATCGGCGCAGTTGGCGTTCCTTCGTCACCGTTCCTCCTGACCCGAGCCCTTCTCATCGACATCTTCCACCGCAGCGTCAGCCCTGCGTTCCACGCGAACCGTCAGAATGCGGCGGCGGCGCATGGACTGCACGGTATAGAGGAAACCGTCCTTCTCGAACGAATCGCCGACCTGCGGGACCGTGTCCATGATGCTCAGCATCCAGCCGGCAAGGGTCTCGTAATCCTCCGACTCCTCAAGCGGCCAGCCGAGCTCGAGCGCATCCTCCACGGGATACTTGCCGCTCACCAGCCACACATCGGGACTTTCCCGTCTAATGGAAGGTCTCTCGCGGTCGGTTTCGTCCACGATTTCGCCGACGATTTCCTCAACGATATCCTCGACCGTTATTAAACCATCGGTCCCGCCGTACTCGTCCACCACGATGGCCATCTGTTGCCGTTTCGTTTGCATCTCGGTGAGCAGGGGGAACACGTCCTTCGACTCCGGCACGAACAGCGGCTCGAACGCATAATCGACAGCCGGGTCGTCCCCCCGGCCGTCCAGCACCGGTGGCACCAAATCCTTGTAATGGACGATTCCCACGATACGGTCGATATCCTCATGGAAGACGGGAAGGCGCGAATACCCGGTTCCCATCATGCGCTCGACGGCCTGGCGAACCGTTTCCGTATCCTCGACCAGGATCATGTCTACGCGCGGAGTCATGATTTCCCCCGCGTCCATGTCCCCCAGATCCAGGATCTCGTGGATCATGCGCTTCTCGTCTTCCAGCAACTCGTCGTTGTCCGCGACGAAATCCTTGATCTCGTCCTCGGCCGACATCGAAGCGCGCTTCGACGTGCCCAAAAAACCGAGAAGGCCTTTGATGCCCTTGGTACTGTCGCCGTCTTCGTTTCTACCCGTCATAGTTCGCAGCTGCTCCTCAAACCCGATGCTTCACCGGGCCGCTCGTTCCCTTTTGCCTATCACCTTACATGACGTACAGGACAACCGCCAGAAACTGCAGCACGCTTCCCGCCACAACCCATAAGTGGAAAACGGAATGCATGTACGGAACCTTCTTCAGCACGTAGAAGATGCAGCCGACCGAATAGCACAGGCCGCCGGCAAGCAGCAGCCACAGGCCGCCCGCAGGGATGGCCCGCACAAGCCCCGGAAGGAACCACACGATGGCCCAGCCGAGCGCAAGGTATATCACGGCGGATATCCATCGGGGGCGGAAAACCCAGAACGCCTCGAAGGCCACACCGGCGATGGCAAGCGCCCACACGAACACGCACAGAGGGATGCCACCGGAATCTGCCAAGGTTATCAGGCAGAAGGGTGTGTACGTTCCCGCGATGAACAAGTATATGCAGCTATGGTCGAGCACCTTGAAAACACGTTTGGCGCGGTCGGCCGCAATGGCGTGATACAGCGTGGACATCAGGTATTCGAGCAGCATGGTGAGCGAGTACACCAGCGCCGCAAACAAGCGCACGCCGCCGCCCGAGCGCACCGCGCACACGACGAGGATGGGAATCGCGGCAATAGCCAAAAGCGCGCCTATGCCGTGCGTCACCGAGTTCGCTATTTCCTCGCCCAGCGTGTACTCGCGCACGCTCCGCATCTTGTTCTGCTCGTTGGCCGTGGTCGGCGCAACGTCGTTGCGATGCCCCCGAGCCTCCTTGAGCGTGCGCGGCTTGAGCTGGGACGGCGTCCAAGCATGCCCTGATGCTCGCGTATCCGCGTCCCGCAAAACGCCCCGCGCATCCGAGGCTTCCCGGGCGCGGTCGCCCGATTGCACCCCTCGGTCGCAAACTCTCTCTTCCATCCGGCCCCCATCAATTAAAGCAGCCTTCATCCGTTCAATCCTGCGGTCACGATACCATAGCTTTCCGCCCTGGCCCGAAGCCGAACGCCAAACGTAACCCGAACGGTCCTTCCAGGGGTATACTGAGGCACCGGACACAAAAAGAAGATAGGAGCGGAAATGCAATACGACGAGCTGAAGGAACTGATCAAGCAGGCCATGAAGGCGCACGACAAAACGCGCCTGGCCATCCTGCGCCAAGTGCATGGCGAAATAAAGAACATCGAGGTCAACGAGCGCCGCGACATCACCGAGAAGGACGTCGACGACATGACGAAGCGCGTCATCAAGCAAACGCGCGAAACGCTCGAGGGGTCCATCAAGGCAAACAACAACCAAGAGCGCACCGATATGCTGGCCGAGCAGGTGAAGATCCTCGAAGAGCTGCTCCCCAAGCAAATCGAGGGCGCCGAGCTTTCCGCGCTCATCGATGCCGTGCTGACCGAGATCGGAGCATCTTCCAAGAAGGAGATGGGACGAGTCATGGGCGAGCTGACGAAGCGCACCGGCGGCAACTTCGACAAGGCCGCGGCCGCCAAGGAACTGCAGGGCAAGCTCGCGTAAGCCGCCCGCATTCGCGCCGCAGACGAATCGGCCCCCGAACCCGTTCCGGGGTTCGGGGGCCGATTCGGTTCGTGGAGCATGGCGTCAGGCCCGGCAAGCGAAAGAAGCCGCTTCGCAGACGCAAGTCCGCGAAGCGACCGGTACGGCAGTCGGGATACAGCCACGCCCTATTCGAAATGCTCCGCAGCCTTCTCCAGCTGATCGATGATGTCGATGCTCTGCGGGCACATCGCCTCGCACGCCCCGCATTGGATGCAGTCGCTCGCCTTCCCCGGCGCCGCCTGCCACGAATACTGCTGCTTGGCGAATTCACGGCTCCCGGTCTGCAGCTCGAGGTTCAGCAGGCTCATGATCTCGGGAATGGCGACGCTCTGCGGGCAGTCCTTCACGCAATAGCGGCAATTCGTGCACGGCACGACAGGCAGCGAGGCCAACACGCCGCGGGCTTCATCGAGGGCCGCCGCCTCCGCCTGCGTGAAAGCCCCGCCGTTTTCGCGCCACTCGTCAATGTTCTGACGAACCTGATCGGGGGTCGACATGCCCGAAAGCACCGTCAACACGCCCGGCTGGTTATAGCAGAAGCGATACGCCCATGAAGCCTGGCTCAGATCGGGACGTGCGGCGAGCAGGGGCTTCGCAACCGCCGCCGGCATGTCGGCCAAGCGTCCGCCGCGGCACGGCTCCATGACGACTACCGGCTTGCCATGCGAGCGCGCAACCTCCAAGTTGCGGCGGGACTGCACAACCGGGCTTTCCCAGTCCAGGTAGTTGACCTGCAGCTGCACGAAATCAACCTCGGGGTGCGCCTGCAGCAGCGCCTCCAAAGTCTCCGCTCCGTCATGCATGCTGAAGCCGACGTGGCGAATCTTTCCCGCGGCTTTCATCTCCTGCGCCCATTCCCACAAACCGAAATCGTCAAATTTCTTGGTGCGGTCTCCGCCAACATTGTGCAGAAGATAATAGTCGACATAGTCGGTTCCCAAGCGCTCGAGCGACGTATCCAGGCACGCCTTCGCAGCTTCGGCGTCCGGGAGCGCCCACGCCAGGCACTTCGTGGCAATGGTGAAGCTCTCGCGCGGATAGCGCTTCACCAGCGCCTCGCGCAAGGCGGTTTCAGATGCTCCGTTGTGGTACACGAACGCCGTATCGAAGTACGTGCATCCGGCTTCCATGAACAGGTCGACCATCTGCTTGAACTGCTCGATATCGATGGCCGTCTGGTCGTTCGCGTCCGTTAGGGGAAGACGCATGCAGCCGAACCCCAGTTTCGGCGTTGCGGAAATATCCTGGCTCATACAGGTGCTCCTCTCGGTCTGAAAAGATGATAAGGGTTCGAGCAAGCTCCAAGTCAAGGCGTTTCGGGCCGAAAATCAAAAGCGCCCGAAAGCATTCCGCTTCCGGGCGCCTCATTTCACCGAGCCGTCTAACTAGGCGACACGGCGCATAGCGCTTTTCACCAACTACTCTTCCGGCTCCAATGCGCCAGCCAGCACCTGCATCCTGGTTTCGACTTCTTCGATGATGCGGCTGCAATCCTTCAGCTCCGCGCTGGCATCCAAACCGGCAACCTCGCTGACAGCCTTATACTTCAAGTCATGCTCCAAGCTGGCCCAAAAGTCCATGGCTAGGGTTCGCAGCTGAATCTCAACCGGGATGGTTTCCTTTTTATCCATGAAGAACACGGGGATGCGGACCACCACATGCAAGCTGCGGTAACCATTGGGCTTCGGCGCCGCAATGTAGTCCTTCACCTTAACGATTTCCAGGTCATCCTGCCGACTGATCAGGCGAAACAAGCTATATACATCCTGAATGTACGGACAGATGACGCGAATCCCGGCTATATCGAGGATGTAACGCTCCATGTTCTCAAGCGTCGGCTCGTAACCGTATCGTCCAATCTTCTCGTAGATGCTTGCCGGAGACTTGATGCGCGATTCAATGTGATGGATGGGGTTGCGATGCTTCTTCAAGTTCAGATCTTGGTCGAGTATCTCCAGACGAACCTTCATCTCGCGCATGGCGGCCTTGTACTTTTGCATAATCTCGCGCGTCTCGATGCCCGCCTGGTGCAGCGTCGCCAAGTTCTCGCCGCTCATGCGCAAATCGCCGCTCATATTGAATGCGGAAAGGTCGGGGACGTTAGGAACGGGCAGCCCCCGACGCGCCCCCTCGTCAAGCGTACGACCCGATAGCTTACCCGTGCCAAGAGTCCCGCTCGTGGCGTTCATGATCAGTCTCCTTAGTATTCACCGCTAGCACCGCAGGCAAAATATTGCTGCGCAATGCTTCCAATCGGGCCACAACCGCCCGATGCGTCGTTTAAATCGCGCCTATGATAGCGCAGCAACGCGGAGCACGTCCCGGCGCGAAGCAGTGTTAAACCATCCTGTTACCGAATTCTTTCATTCCCGCGAAGAAGACGGGCGCAGCCAGGAAAATGCCGGGCTCCCGCCACCCGCGCGCAACGTATAAACCACTCGGCTCGCTTACTCTTCGCAGTTCAGGGCAGCCTTTGCCGCGCTCCACAACTCCTCGCGCTCTTCCGGATCGGCTTTGCCCATGATATCTTCCAAACGCCTTCCGCGCGCTGCGGCTTCCCGCTCCATCCATTCCCACCTATTGCGGAACTTGCGGCAACTAGCACGCAGCGCGTTTTCGGAATCTACGCCCATGCGTCGCGCGACATTCGTCAGGCTGAACAGGACGTCACCCAGCTCCTCCTCAACGTGGCTCGACAGCTCGCAAGCGCCCTCGACCTTTCCGTCAGAAGCCTTCGGTGCCTGCTCGTATGCCTCGTCGAGCTCGGCTATTTCGCTGCGAACCTGCTCCCACACGTCGTCAAGCGTATCCCATTCGAACCCGGTAGCGGCCGCTTTGCGAGAGATCTTCTGCGCCTGCATCAGTGCAGGAAAGCTCACCGGCACGCCATCGAGTAGACCGGGCTCAGGTGCAGGTGCAGGTGCATATTCGGATGAGGTTTGCGGCGGCTCCCAATCATCACCTTCGCCGAGGTCGCCATCGCCCAGCACGGATTCCCCTGCTCCCGCCGACGCATTACGCTCCTCCATCTTAACCTTATCCCAAATTGCCAAAACCTCGCTTGCGTCCTCGGCCGAAGCATCCCCGAAAATATGCGGATGGCGACGCACCATCTTCTCATTCACGTCGGCAGCAACATCGTCGATAGTGAATAAACCCGCATCGGCGGCAATCTGGCTTTGCAGGACAACCTGCAACAGAACGTCCCCCAGCTCCTCCCTTAGGTGGTCCACGTCCCCCGATTCGATGGCGTCAACGGCCTCGTAAGCCTCTTCAATCATGTTATGAGCAATGGATGCATGGGTCTGTTCGCGATCCCAAGGGCAACCATCAGGCGCACGGAGCGCCGAAATCGTAGCGACGAACTGGTTGAACGATGCATGATCGACGGGATTGCTCGCTCGCCTCATGGCCTCGGACCCTTCCTGATTTTTCACACGCCCCTCCTTGTCGAACCGCGCAGGCTCTCTCCCTCGAAAGCATTTTGCAACAGACACGTCCGCCTCGCGTCACAACGTAAAGGCTCGCAAGGCGAAATGATCGAGTTCCAAACAAACCCGCAAGCAATCTAGCAACTTTCCGGTTGCCGTTATACCTTTAACCCTATAATACGCGGTCACCCATCACCGCCCAATCCGCTATCATGAAAACTTCGGTAACCGAAAATGAGAAAGCGTGCGCATCATGATCATCGAAATCGAAACCATTGACGACCCGAGACTCGACGCCTACGCACGCCTAACCGAAGTCCAGCTCCGCAACAAATTGGAGCCGGAAAAGGGTATCTTCATTGCCGAATCCGAGAAAGTAATCGAACGCGCCGTCCAAGGCGGAATGGAACCGGTCTCTTTCCTCATGGAAGAAAAATTTCTTGTCGGGATGCAGCAGGTCATTAATGACGCGGCAAACCGATATCCGAACGTCGATATACCGGTATTCATCCTCCCCCACGGCGAGCTTAAGCGCCTTACCGGCTTCGAGCTCACACGAGGCGCTCTCGCAGCATTCCGCAGGCCAAAGCCAAAAAGCGTAGAAGAAGTTTGCGAAGGCGCGCAAAGAATCGCCGTGCTGGAAGACATCACGAACCACACCAATGTCGGCGCTATCTTCAGAAGCGCAGCAGCACTCGGCATGGATGCGGTGCTCGTTACGCAAGCATGCTACGATCCGCTATACCGACGAGCGATTCGAGTATCCATGGGCACCGTATTCCAGGTACCGTGGGCACGCATCGGAGGCCAATCGGGAGCAACGGGTGAGGGATCGTGGGCCCAAGACGGCATTCCCCAGCTCAAGAAGCTCGGCTTCAAAACGGCGGCAATGGCGCTGTCGGACGACTCGGTGTCGCTAGACGACCCCAATCTTGCCAATGAGAAGAAGCTAGCTGTGATATTGGGCACCGAAGGCGACGGCTTGGCAAGGCGCACGATAGCTCAATGCGACTACACGGTACGCATCCCCATGTCTCATAGCGTAGATAGCCTAAATGTCGCAGCAGCAAGTGCTGTTGCGTTCTGGGAACTGCGCGCCCGCTAATCGGCAAAGCCGCAGCTCCCAGACCCAAAACGCCTTCGATTACTTAGCAATAAGAACCGGAATTTTAGACCCAGCAAGAACCTTATGGCTCACGCTGCCCGTATATTCCTTCAATCCCGAAAGACCCCTGTTGCCAATGACAACCAAGTCATAATCACGCTGATCAAGAAGCTTCAAAATTTCATTGGCGGGATTCGTCCCGGTCATGAGCAGCGAATCGACTCTCTCGGAAACGTCGTCGCCCATCGAGCTCATAGCTTCACCAAGCAAATCCTCGCCATCTGAAACCATCATGTCCAAGATGTCCTTGAAGCTTTCCATTTGATTGTCATCGAGCAAGGGAATCGGAACTACGTAGACGACATCCGCATGCGCATTAGCATTTGCCGCAAGCAAATCAGCGGCAACCTTCAACGCACGCCTTGAACCCTCGGATTCATCGAATGCGACAAGCATCTTATCGGTAGCCATGGTGCGCCCCTTTCCGCGAAAGCATACCAACTCATAACTTCAGTATAGTCCGCGAACAAGACAACGGAAAGCAACCAATGGACAACGACGTAGTTCACCGCACAACCAAGATGACGAAATAGATTCTTCGAGATTGCATCGAAGATAAAACGGCTATCGTTGCCAGCCGGAAAGCCTGCGGCATCCCCTCATCCCCAGCGGCCCGGTCTACCCCTATAAAACGCGGCAGGCCCGCAGGGGGCGTACCCCCTGCGGGCC
>CAVBAM010000040.1:0-8441 GCA_963593315.1 Candidatus Methanomethylophilaceae archaeon
GCAAGGGGAGCCCGCTAGCGGAAATCCCTTGCGCGGCGCCGCCATGCCATGCCGTTAAATCGCGCAGCCCACGCGCCGTCCGTCGGCGAACGCATGCTTGAAGAAGGCGTTCTCGCCGCCGAGCGTGGAACCGACCTCGTACGTCTCGGGCACGATCGCCTTGACGGCCTCGTAGAAGGCGGGGTCGCGCCGTTCGGGCAGCATCACCATCACGGAGTCGCAGGCGATCTCCTCGGTGCGCCCGTCCTTGGTGCGCACCACGGCCTTCTTCTTGCCGATTTCGGTGACCGTGGCATGCTTGATGACGCGGATGCCCTCGTCGGAGAACCACGGCGCCAGGCGTTCCTTGTACTTCAGCGGAATCAGTCCGCCCAGGTCGTCGTCCTCGTCCACCAGCACGATGTCCTTGCCGCGCTTGCGCATGAACTCGGCGCACTGCGCGCCCTCGGCCGACGCGCCCCAGATGAGCAGCTTCTTTCCCACGGGGAAGAACTTCTCGGACATCTTCGCCAGCGCCTCGGGCCCGAACATCTTCATGGGCACCGTCGAGAGCTTGGTCATGGCCGGGATGGTGAACACGTTCTTGCGGTCGATGCCGGGGATTTGCGGGATGTAGTAGGGCGAGGAGTTCGCCACCACCACCGCGTCGGGGGCGACCTTGCGCACGAGCGCGGGCGTGACCTCGCACTTCAGCTTCACGGGGATGTTCAGCTTCTCCACCATGCGCGTGAGGTAGTTGTAGATGGGCATGACGTCTTCAGGCCCGCCGTGCTTGATCATGGCGGCCAGCTTCGTGCGCCCGCCGAGCGCGCCGGACTTCTCGTAGATGGTCACGTCGTGGCCGCGCTGTTTGAGCGTGATGGCGCACTCCATGCCGGCGGGCCCGCCGCCCACGACCATGACGCGCTTGCGCGCCTTCGCCGGGGTAAGCGCCAGCTGGCGTTCCTGACCCAGCGCCGGGTTCACGCGGCAGATGCGCGGCTGGGTGACCGGGTCCTCGCAGCTCGCGCAGCGCGTGCAGCGCATGATCTCGTCGCAGCGTCCCTCGGCCACCTTGTTGACGAACTCGGGGTCGGCCCACAGGCTGCGCCCGAGCGCGATGATGTCGGCGTCGCCGGCTTCCAGGATGCGCTCGGCCTTGTCCTCGTCCATGCGCCCGGCCATCATGACCGGCACCTTCACGGCGGCCTTGATCATCTTCGCCGGCAGATGGATCAGCCCCAGGTCGTTGTAGCGGTCCATATAGGGAACCATGTGCGGCTCGGGGTCGGGGTAGGGGAAGTAGTCGGGGCAGTAGCGGAACGACAGCGGGCCGTAGCCGTACATCGACACGCTGATGTACTGCGCACCGGCCGCCTCGAGCGCGCGAGCGTTCTCCACGGCGATCTCGGGTGTGATGCCGGTCATGGAGGGGTGGAATTCCTGGCCGTTGATGCGCGTGCCGATGAGGAAGTTCTCATCGGTCCTCTCGCGGATGCTGGCGAAGATGTCGCGGATGAAGCGCGTGCGGTCCTGCACGTCCTCCCAGCCGTATTCATCGGTGCGCTTGTTCCAAATGGGGCTCAGGAAACTGTTGAGGAAGTAGCCGTGGGCGGCGTGCACCTCCACGCCGTCGAAGCCGGCCTTCCACATGCGCACCGCGGCATCGGTCATGAGCTTCTCGCGGTCCTTGATTTCCTGCACGGAAAGCCCGCGCACCGCGCGTCCAAACGGCGGCGGCGTGGGGATCTCGTCCTCGGTCAGGTCGGACGGGCCGATGGGCAGGCCGCCGTCGATGGCGCCCCAGGCGGACGGCCCCATGTGGTGCAGCTGGCCGATGACCTTGCAGCCGTATTTGTGCATGTGCTCGGCGTATTCCCTCATGCCGGGGATGAACTTGTCGTCGGTGGCCATCATGTAGATGCCCTCGCCGTAGTTCTCCCACAGGATGGCGGCGGTGATGATGGCCGCCGCGCCGCCTTTCGCCATGCTCTCGTACATGTAGATGCCGTCGGAGTCGTCGGCGGTGCCGTCGGGGTTCCAGCGCCACGAGGACTGCGGCGCCTTCACGATGCGGTTCTTCAGCGTGAACGTCGGCGTGATCTGCAAGGGCGAAAGGAGTTTGTCGTAGGTTGTCATGATTGCCTTTCTTCGTCGGGTATATAAAGTGCGCCGCTCGCGGCGGCGCACTCGAAAAGATGGCGAGGTCGTGCGTTACGCGGCGACCGTTGTGCCGCCGTCGGCGACCAGCTCGGCGCCGGTGACGTAGGAGGCATCGTCGGAAATGAGGAACAGTGCGCAGGCGGCCTGCTCGTTGGCGTGGTCGATGCGTCCCAAGGGGATGTTGTGGCAGTAGACGTCCAGCTTGGACTTATCGGCCATGGTGGGGGCGACGAACGGCGTGTCGGTGAAGCCGGGCGCCAGCACGTTGATGCGGATCTTGTACGGCGCGAACGACACGGCGAGCGTTTTCACCATCGTGGAGATGCCGCCCTTGGAAATGACGTAGGTGGGGTTGGCGGCGGACGCCAGATGCTCGTTCATGGAGGAGAACAAAAGGATGCTGCCCTCGATCTTCAGGTCGATCATCTTGCGCACCATCGCGCGGGTGGCGTATAGCACGCCGTTGAGGTTGATCTCCAGCACGTCCTTGTAGTCCTGGAAGTCCCAATCGGCGTCGAGCAGGGCCTTGCGGTAGGTGGTGGCGGCCGAGTTCACCAGGCTGTCGATGCGCCCGTAGTGCGCCACGATCTGATCGGCAGCGGCCTCCATGGCGGCGTAGTCGGTCACGGTCGCCTCGATGAACAGGCACTTGTCGGCGCCCAATTCTTCGGCAAGTTGCGCTCCGCAGGCGGCATCGGTGTCGATGATGGCGACCTTGCCGCCCTCGGCGACGTAGCGCACGGCGGTTGCGCGGCCGATGCCGTTCGCGCCGCCCGTGATGACGGCGACCTTTCCGTCGAAGCGGCCCTCGCAGATCTTCTTGTCGGCGTAGTCCAAGCTTTGGGTAGGAATGTGCTCTGGCATGGTTAGCCTCCCTTTCGTCGTATTCCCCAGCTGGCGCCCCCTCGGCGCCGGCCTCCTGCGGACATCTTATGAAGCCGGGGATGCCCTCGAAAAGAACGCACTATTTAGTGCCCTGCCTGTCGGGAATCGCGCGGGGAGGGCGAGCTCGGCCCGCCAACCCGCCAAACCCGCCCGCGACCGCCCGTCGGCCCGCGCGCTGGTCCGTCCGTCAAACCCACTCGCCAGCCGGGCACTTTTTGGTGCGTAATCGACAAGCCGAAAGGCGGCGCGTTAAATGGGCGGCAGACGATGCGGACAAGGGGTGCGCATCGGTGCAGGGGAGCCGCGCGCAGTGCGCGGCGCGTAAAGAAAGGGCAGAACATGGCAAAGACGATGGTGTTTCTCGGCTACAAGGACGGCCAGTCCCCCGAGGCGTTCGAGAAGGAGTATCTCGGCGAGCGCGCCGATGAGATCTGCGCCGCGGCGCAGGTGAGCCGCTATGTGGCGAACATCCTGCGCGATCCGACGCCCGAGATGATCGACGCCGGCTGGGGCTGGGGCGCCCAGGAGGACACGGGCATCAAGGCCATCGACGAGGTTTGGGCCGATGACGGCTTCGACGTGCTGTCGCTGTACGCGGGCCAGAACGTCGTCCTCGCCTACGAGGTTGATCAGAACAACGTCTTCCAGTGCATGGAGCCGCAGACCGAGCGCGGCCAGAAGTCGCCGTGGATCAAGAGGCTGGGCCTGCTGCGCCGCAAGTCCGACATGACGACCGAGCAGTTCCGCGAGTATTGGGCCAATGTCCACGGCCCGAAGGCCACGCGTATCCATCGCGGCGCCTCCCAGTACGAGCAGAACCGCTTCGACAAGGTGCTGGCGGAGAAAGAGGGCGTAGGCCCCTGGGACGGCTCGATGTCGCTGTACTACTTCTGCATCGACGCGTTCCGCTACGCGCACTTCAGCTACCCGGGCGCCCAGCAGGACATCGCCGAGGATTGCGCCAACTTCCAGGACAAGTTCCTCGCGCTGCCCTATGGCGAGGAATACGTGATGAAGCGCTAGGCACGCGCCTTTTTCCTCACGTTCGGGGCGCCGCCGCGGCTCGTCATCGGCGGGGCGTCCCGTATTTCGAGCCGTTATGTGATTGCCGTCACATAACGGCTCATCCTCGTTTGCAATACTGGCGCCGTCGCGACGCGGACGGGCGAGCGGGCAGGCCGCCCGGCGCGCCGGTGTAGGGGGCGCGGGGCGAATCCCGCGCCCTTTCGATAAGAAAGGGTGGTTTCAAGATGGGCTGGAGAGAGCGTTACGCTTCTAAAATCATGAGCGCCGACGAGGCGGTGCGCAATATCAAGCCGGGCGAGAACGTGGTTCCCGGCGACTTCTGCGCCGAGCCGGTGCATCTTATCCAGGCGCTGACCGACTACGCCCCGCAGGCGGGCGGCAAGATCAAGGTCAGCCACGGCGGCAACGTCGGTCCCGAGCCGCATATCGCCGCGGGCATGGAGCAGTACATCGACTTCCAGTGCTTCTGCGCTGTGCCGGTGTCGCGCAAGGCCCTTGACGAATGCCGTGCGGAATACACGCCGTGCTTCTTCTACCGCTGGCCGGAAATGATGGTCGAGGGCGGCCCGCAGCAGTGCGACGTCGCGCTTCTGCAGGTTTCCACGCCCGACGAGGACGGCAGGGTGTCACTGGGCCTGTCTTCCGACTTCACGTCGATCATCCCCGAGGTTGCCCGGTTGGTGATCATGCAGGTCAACC
Organism: Candidatus Methanomethylophilaceae archaeon; assembly: GCA_963593315.1. Taxonomy (GTDB): domain Bacteria; phylum Actinomycetota; class Coriobacteriia; order Coriobacteriales; family Eggerthellaceae; genus Senegalimassilia. Next base: position 4,753 of record CAVBAM010000040.1, read on the forward strand.
CTCAGGTCCCGTGGGTCGAGAGCAACGTGACCTCCCTCGATAAGGCCGACTGCATCGTGGAGTTCGACGAGCCGCTCGTGGAGTTGCTCGACTCGGTCGCCGGCGAGAAGGAGAAGAACATCGCGAAATTCGTGCTGCCGCTCATCGAGGACGGCGCGTGTTTGCAGATCGGTCGCGGCAAGCTGCCCGATTACGTGCTCGGCCAGCTGTTCGACCGCAAGCACCTCGGCGTGCATTCCGAGATGATCTCCGACGGCGTGAAAAAGCTCATGGAAGCCGGCGTCATCGACAACTCCAAGAAGCAGATCGATACGGGCAAGACCGTCTGCTCCATGGTCGCGGGCAGCGCCGATCTGTATCGTTGGATCGACCACAACCCCGACGTGGTGCTCAAGCCCGTCAACTACACCAACGACCCGCGCACCATCGCGCTCAACGACAACGTGGTGTCCTTGAACTCCGGCATCGAGGTCGACCTTTTGGGCCAGGTGGTATGCGACATGATCGGCCCGCGCCAGTTCACCGGCATCGGCGGCTTCGCTGACTTCGTGCGCGGCGCCCAGATGAGCCGCGGCGGCAAGAGCATCATTGCGTTCTCCGCGACCTCTTCCGATGGGAAAACATCCCGCGTGGTGCCGTTCACCACGTACGGCGCGGCCGTCGCCTCCACGCGTTGGGATACGAACTACGTGGTCACCGAGTACGGCGTCGCGCAGCTGTGGGGCAAGACGAACCGTGAGCGCGTCGAGGAGCTCATCAACATCGCCGCGCCGAATTTCCGCGAGGAACTGCGCCGCGAGGCCATCGAACGCAAGCTGCTCTGGTAGGAAAGGGTGCGATTATGACCGTCAAGACCGAAGGCATCAAGGTTTACCCGCTGTATTTGGGCGACATGTATTCCGACTCCTGCAACACCGCCGTGGGCGACACGCTGGCGACTCCCGCCGACCCGCATGCGCCGAACCGCCTGTCGCGCACGCCCTCCTCGGCGTATCTGATCAAGCATCCCAAGGCCGGCTGGATCCTGTTCGATTCCGGCATGCCCGACGATCCGGCAAACGATTGGCCGGCGCATATCGCCGACGCGGTGGGTGTGGAAAAGCCCGCGGGCACGCGTATGGTCGAGCAGCTCGCGCTCGTGGGGGTCGCTCCCGAGGACATCAGCTACGTGATCAATTCGCACCTGCATATGGATCACATCGGCAACGACAACCTGTTCCTCGACACGGCCGAGTTCATCGTCAGCCGCAAGGAGATGGAGGGCGCCTGCGCCCTGGTCATGCAATCGACCGACCCCACCAAGCACGGCTTCTACATCCGTGCCGAGGTGCTGCAGGACCGCAAGCGCGTCCGTTACGTGGAAGACGACGTGGAGAAGCTGTTCGACGGCATCACCGCCTACGTGTTCCCCGGCCACACGACCGGCACCATGGGCCTGCTTGTCGAGCTTGAGGGCGGCAACCTGTTTTTGGCCGAGGACGTGCTCTACGCGCAGCGCAACCTCGACGGTGCGCTGCCGGGCATCACGTGGGATTCCGTGGGCTACCGCGAGGCCATCCGCCGCATCCGCAAGATCCGCGAGGAATACGGCGCGACGGTGCTGTTCGGCCACGATGCCGATCAGTTCGAGCAGATGAAGTTCGCGCCCGACTGTTACGAATAGGTCAACCCAACTCGACGGAACCGTCGAACCTCCTTACAATCGAGCCGAGGCGCGCAGGTGCCCGCCTCGGCTATTCCGGCACCGCTTGCGAAGGGGGCTTCCCATGCTGAAACCGAACATCCTCTCGGCGAACGATTTCCTGGGGTTTGAGGACGAGATACTCGAACGGTTCTCCACGAAGCGCACGTTTCGCAAGGGCGAGCTCGTCATGGGGCTTTCCGAGAAGTATGGCAAGTACCGCTACTACGTGCTTTCGGGGAAGGTGAGCCGCCGCTACCTGGATTTCCAGGGCGGGCGCCACACGATGGGCCTGTGCGGCAAAGGCTCCATATTTCCCCTGTTCTACCCGAAGGTGAATACCGCGCTCGAGCAGACGCTGGAATTCGTCGCCGTGGAGGATTCGGTGCTCGTCTCGCTCGACAACGACAAGCTTGAGGCGTTTCTGCGGGAAAGCCCGGACCTGTCCATGGCGATGATGGCCGCTTGGGGCGAATACGCGACCTACCTTTCGTATCGGATCGAAACGCAATTCGATTCGGTGACCAAGCGCGTGTGCGGGTTTTTGCTGCTGCATTCAGGCGACGGGCAGGTTGTCAAGACGACGCATGCCGAAATCGCGCAGGCCATGGGCACCACGCGTGAGAATGTCACGCGCGTGCTCGCGCGCCTGAAGGCCGAGGGTATCGTCGAGGTGCGCCGCGGGTCGATCGCGGTGCTCTCGCGCGAGCGGCTGTGCGCGTTCTCTTCGTCGGTTGCGAATTTGGAATAACGCCTCGGCGCCGTAGCTCAACTCGGCTCGCCTCGGCGCGTTCCCGTCGCGGCTGCGCCCCGGCTCGGCGAGCTGCGCGGCTTCCGCGGCGATCCGGGGTCCTTTCAGTGTGCCGTGTGACACAGAAAACCCTTCTTTCGCTCGCCACAATAGCCCCAGCAACGGTTTGCGAAAACGGGGGTGACAGCTATGCTGGGCACAAGGGATGAGCGGATGGCCGAGCTTCAGGCCGAATATCCAACATGGGAACCGATGTCTATTTGGGAGCGTTTCGCGCGCTGCGCCAAACGTTACGAAAATCGCGTCTTTCTTGCCGAAGGGGAGCGGCATTTGACGTATGGGCAGGTGTTCGACCAGGTAGAACGTGTATCCTTTCATTTGCGGGAAATGGGCGTGCGCGCGGGGTCGGGCGTCGTCGTGCACCTGCGCAACCGGGCGGAGTTCGTCGTGGCGACGTTTGCCATCGCGCGCTTGGGCGCGGTCAAGGTGCTGGCGAATTCCTCGTCGGCGGCCGACGAGGTTGCGATGGTCGCGCGCATGGCGGGCGCCTCGGTGCTCATCACCGACGCTCAGCTGTCTTTCGGCGACGCCGCCCCCATCAACCTAGCCGTCGTGGTGGCCGATGGGCGCGTTGACGGGGTGCCGACCAAGGCGTTCGAAGCACTTCTTGCGGCATGCCCTGCGCCCGCTTCCTGCGCAGTCGACGCCGATTCGGTGTGCGATCTCATGTTCACCTCGGGATCGACCGGTTCGCCGAAATGCGTGCCGCTCACGCACGATCAGCTGCAGCGCTCGGCGTATTCGAACGCGCTGAATCGCGGTTTCGAGGTCGGGCGAACGCTGTTCGTCCTGGTGCCGTTCTGCCACTGCTTCGGTTACGTGGAGGCGCTGCTGTCCGCGCTGTTCGTCGGGGCGAAGCTGGTCTTTTCCCCGCAACGTGCGGGTGCGCGGGGTATCGTGGACGCAGCGCTGGGCGAGAAGGTCAACGATGTGCTGGCCATGCCGTATACGGTCGCGGCGCTGTGCGACCACCTGGAACGGGATTCCGTCGAGCTTCTCGATTTGCATGCGCTGTATTGCGCGGGAGAGCGCGCTTCTGCGCGCCTGTACGAGCGGGCGCGTTGCCTGCTCGGCGTGAAAGATATCGTGAACGGCTATGGCATGACCGAGGTGTGCGGCGCGACCATGCAATCGGTTCCCGGCGATTCCGCGGAATGCGTCAGTTCCCGCGTCGGGCGCGTGATGCCGGCGGGCAGC
>CAVBAM010000041.1:0-8363 GCA_963593315.1 Candidatus Methanomethylophilaceae archaeon
CGTGCTCCTCGGCATAGCGCGCCAGCGCGTCGGCGGCGGATGCGCCGGCAACGGCTTCGACAACGGCGCGATCGCCCAGGTCGGCAAGGGTGTCGCCCAGGTTTTCCTTCACGCGGGAAACGGCCTCGTCGAGCACGCGCTTGACGACGGCCTGGTACTCCTCGTAATCCATCATGCCGTACGGAACGCCGTCCAGCGCGCCGTCGGTGCCCATGAGGTCGGCACCCATATAGCCGGAAGGCACGGCATGCACGACCGAGACCTTCGTGTCGTCGCCCTCGGCGGCAAGGCCGATGGCGTAGTTCAGGGCGTTCTTCGCGTGGTCGGACCCGTCGTAGGGAACCATGATGTTGCGGAACTTCATAGCAGTCTCCTTTCGCAGAGGCTTCAGCCAAGACCATAAGGCGGACGCGTTGCGCGGCGGCGCGAATGGGCGCGTGCGCAGCCCTCGCCTTTCGGCGCATCGGGCGCCTGCGAGGTTCAAACCCAGCATCGACGCAGCTCATGCGAACGTTGGAGGAGCCTAACCTCGCTTCTGATTATACCCCAAGGTCACGCGCGGAAGGCCCTCGATGCGCAATCCGAGCTTGCCGGCGTAGTCCAGCCAGCGCTCGAAGGACGCGTCGGATATGGCGTGCTCGATGCCGCACGCCTCGCGGTCGGCGGTTTCCTCGTCGATTCCCAGCTCCTGGGTTAAAAACGCGTACAGCAGCCGATGGCGGCACAGCACCGCCACGCCGCGAGCGAGCCCTTCCGGCGTCAGGCGCACGCCGCCGTAGGGTTCCTGACGAATGAGGCCTTCGTCACGCAGCATATGGATGGCTTTGCTCACCGACGCCTTGGTGACGCCGAGCTCTTCGGAGATTTGCACGTTGCGAACGGGTTGGGTGAGCGATCCGCCAAGGCTGACGATCGCTTCGAGGTAGTCTTCGGCAGATCGCGAGAGCTTTTCCATGAACGCCCTTCCCCGTAGGAACCCCTGACAATGAAAAATGCAGAGGGAAGAAGGGGGGTCTTCCCTCTGCAAACGATTGCAGTGAATAGCCAGACGAGAGGAGCTTTCACTGCCGGGTCAGCATGTGTGCGATAAGGCTTGCGAAGCGAGTTCGAGCTGGTTGGCCTGGCCTCGCGGCCCGGTCGGCCTCGCGGGCGGGCCTGGCCTGCTGGCAGGCAGAGCCGCCACGCTCGCTTTCGCTTGCGCCTTTCGACAGGGATTAGATTACGCTAACCGTTAACCTTAGGCAACTGTGTTAACGGCGGTATACACTTTCTCCACAATTAGCTTTGGGTTACATCGGAAGCAACACGCGCAGGCTCGCCAGGCTTACGACACCAGCTTCGACTCTTCCACCTTCTCGACGAATTTGTAGGTGACCTTCGACAGCACGGGGCGCATCAGGCCGAGGATGGCGAAGGGAACGACGAACGACAGCTCGCAGGCTAACTCTATCCAGATATCGTTCATGTAGACGCCCATCGAGGCGGCGCGCATGGCGCTGATGATGTGCGTCGCCGGTAAAAACGGGCTGATCATCTGGAAGAACTCCGGCAACATCTGCAGCGGGAAGCTGCCCCCGCCGCCGGTAACCTGCACGATGAGCAGAAGCACCGCGATGGCCTTGCCGAGGTTGGCGAACAGCGACACCAGCGTGTAGATGATGAAGCCGAACACCAGCCCCGCCGTCCAGAAGCACAGCAGGTACAGGATGGGATCGGACACCTGCACGCCGAGGAACAGCATGTTGCCCAGGCACATGACGCTCGATTGCATCAACTCGATGACGGCCATCGCGCCGAAGCGCCCGAAGAACAGCTGCCAGGATTTCGGGTTGTCCAGCTGCGCACGCGCCCGCTCGGATGGCACGGGGTTCATCAGCACCATCATCAAAAGCGCGCCCACCCACAACGCCAGCGTCGAATACAAAGGCGCCATGGCCGAGCCGAAGTCGTTCACGGCGAACACGGGAATGCGCTCGACGCCGACCGGGGCGGATACGGCCTTGGCCAAAGCGCTCGGGTCGGACCCGATGATTTCCTTGAGCTGATCGACGTTGCCGCTTGCCAGGGCATCGTCGATGCTGGTCGAAAGCGAGTTGAGCTTGGTCGCCGAGGCGCGCAGCTCGTCGGCCATCGATTTAATGGAACCCTGCGCGTCGGAAAGCTTGCCCGACACCTCGTTGGCCGAGGATTCCAGGTCGTTGCCAACGCCGCTGAGCAGGGACGCACGGGACGAAAGCGATTGCGCCGCCTGCGACACCGACGAGGCGAGGTCCTCCAAGCCGGGCTTGATATTGGTGCTGTAATCGTCGGCAAGCGACTGCACGTTCGCCTGAGCGTCGGCAACCTTTTGCTTGACCGCGGAGCGATTTTCCTGGCTGTTTGCGTTACCCGCGGCAATGTCGTCAGCGGCCGCGATGAGGCTGTCGTGCAGCTTCTCCATAGAGGCGATCGAAGTGTCGATCTGCTTGATGGCGGCCTCGATTGCGGGCTTGTAGGAGCTGTCCACCTGCGTCTCAAGCTCTTGAAGCTGCGTCTTCAGGTTTTTATAGCGCTCGATTTGGGTCTCGGTGTCGCTGGCCTGGTCTCGCAGGCTTTGCTGGGCGTCGGTAGCCGACGCATCCACGTTCGCGTACACCTGGTCAACGGATTCGGAAACGCCGCTGAAGCTCGATGCGCTTTGATCGAGCGCACCGGAAAGCGCCGTCACCGACGCCTGCAGGGCGCTGCTGATGGACCCCGCGCCGTCTTTGGCAGTATCGGCGCTGCTCTCGGCATCCTTCACGGCGGACTGCGCCTGGTCGAGCAGGCTGGTCGAAGACCCCACGAGCGTCTGCGCCGTGGACACGAGCCCGGCATAGGCGTCGAGCACGTCGGCCGCATCGTTCATCTGCGACGCCGAGTTCGCCACCGTCTTCGAGAAGTTCTGGATGTAGCCGTCCGCGTCGCCGCTTTCCGCAAGGTTGCCCAACGTGTCGGCCAAGCTGAGCGCCACGTCGGACAGCGTTTCGGCGAACGTGGTGTTGACCTGCGACGACACCTTGCTCGATGCCTGATCGGTCACGCGCGGGGCCACCGCGTTCTTCTTCTCGTTCTCGTAATAGATGATCTGGGCGTGCTCGGTGTCGGCGGAATAGAAGCTCATCATGTCGCGACTGAAGCTCTCGGGGATGACGACGGCCGCGTAGTACTTGCCCGACTCCGCGCCGTCGATGGCGTCTTCCTCGGTAGTGAACACCCAATCGAGCTGGGTGTTTTCGCGCAACGCCGCCTCGACGCTGTCGCCGACGTTTATCTTGGTGGGCAGAAGCTCGCTTTCGAAGCCCTCGTCGGAATTGGCGACGGCGACCTTCAGCTCGCCGGTGTTGTCGAACACGTTCCAGCAAGCGATGACGTTGTACCACGTGAAGATGGACGGCAGGAACACCAAGCCGAGCACGAGCATCACGGTGACGACGTTGCCGAACAGGTGCTTCACGTCATAGCAGAACAGCTTCCATATGTTACGCATGGTTGCCCTCCTGCTCCTTGCCATGCTTCTTGCCGTGCTTCTTCTTTTTCTTGCCGGGCTTATCAGCCTTGTCGGCCTTGGCTGCCTTGTCGGTCTTTGCCGTCTTGCCGTGCTTGCCGGCCTTTTCGGCTTTGGCATGCTTGGCCTTGGAAACCGAAGCTCCCCCATCAACCGACGTGGAGCCCCCGTCAGTTGGCGCCGCGTCGGTTGCGGCCGGCGCGGCGTGCGCCTCGGCTGCTGCGGCACGCTCGCGCATCTTAACCAGCAGGTTCAGGTCATCCGCGGAAAGCGCGTCGGGACCGACGGTCAGGCACGGGGATTCCACTTCCAGGGCTTCCTCGTCTTCGCCATGAACGCCGTCGGCGTCGTCGGCGACCGCAATGCCCGGGCCCGCGAAATGCGCCGGCCTGTCCGCCGCCGCCAGGTCCATCAACGATTCGCCGCCCGGTGCAGCGCCGGACGCGCCAGCGACGCCCGCGCCGCCAGCAACACCGCGTTCGCCGCCGGCACCTGCATCGCCCTCAGGCTTGCCGACGCCGCCCGTATCGCTCTTGGGCAGGTCGTCGCACACCTTGCCCAGCGGCGGCAACGGCACCGTCATGCCCTCGCCGCGCTCGGCGCGCTTGACCGGCACCGAAATGCGCGCCCGCGACATGGCCGCGGGCACCAGTTCCTGCACGACCTTCTTGCCGCGCTTCGCCAAACGCTCGCGCAGCTCGTCTTCGGACATGTCGTCGATGGATGCCTGGCGGCTGATGTTCTCGCGCACGCCTTCCAGCACCAGCAAAAACAGGATGATGAGCACCAGCCAGATCAGCCATGCCGTCAGCGTCACGACCTTCGCCGTCATGGTCGCCGTGAACGCGAACGTGAAGATAACGGGAACCACGATGCCGACGACGAGCGCGCCGCGCTTGAGCTTCGGATAGATGCTCATGAACTGCGCCTCCTGCTGACGCAGGGTTTCGTGGAACTCCTCATGGTCGGAAAGCGCGCGAATAAGCTGGCCGATGCGGTAACGGCGCTCGGGCACCAGCGCGGCCTCGACGTTGAGCAGGTCGCTTTCGCCAACCTGTTTCGCCACCAGGCGGTTCAAGTTGGTGAGATGCGGGCGCACGAACAGGCCGATAATGGCCATGACCAGCGAAATGGCCGCCAGCGTGCCGATGTAGCCGGCCCACTGCGTCCCGTAGAAGCCACCGATGGTCTCGCGCAGCGCGTTGATGCCGTAGGTGAACGGGAACATCGGGTACACCGTGCGGAAGAAGGAGTCGGTCATTTCGATGGGGTATAGGCCCGTGCCGCCGGGGATCTGCACGAACACCAAGATGATGCACATGCCGATGCCGATATGCTGCAGCGACGAGGAAAGCGTGTACGTGATGCACAGATACGCCAGCGACAGCAGGATGGCCGTCCCATAAAACGCCGGAACCGAAGCCGCCTGAACGCCCAGGTACAAACAGCCGGCCACGCACACCACGGCCTGCAGCACCACCAGGATGGCGAAGAACATCCAACGGCCCAGATAGCCCTGCATGACGGTGAGACCGGGAATGCCCTCCTTGTCCACCTCGAGCTTCAAGATGACGCACAGCATGATGGTGCCCACCCACAAACTTAAGGAGATGAACAGCGGCGCCATCGCCGAGCCGTAGGCGTTGAGCGGGTAGAGCTTTTCGGTGGTCACCTTCGTGGGCGACTGCATGAACTCGGCAATCTTCTCGGGGTCGACGCGGCCGGAGTCGATCAGATCGGAAATGGTCGTCGAGGTGCCGAGCGCGATGATATCGGTCTGCGCATCGGAGACGGAATTCTCAAGCTGCGCGAGCACGCCGTCGGTCTGCCTGAGCGCCGATGCCGCCGTGTTCAGCGTGGTGTCGAGCTGGTCGATGACGTTGGCGGTTTGAGTGATGAGCGAGCCTTGGTTGGCGATGGCGGCCTTCAGGCTGACCGCCGCGCTGCCCACCTGGGAAATGCCGTTGCTCACCTGGGGAAGCGCCGTGCCGAACAGCTGCGTCTGATACGAGCTGGACGCCGAGAGGGTGGACTGGACCGCCGTGTTGATGGCGCCGGCCGCGCCGGAAGCCGCCTGAGCCGTGGTGTCGACGTTGCGGGAAAGCTGCTGCAGGTCGTCGAGGTCCCGCTGGGCCTCGTCCGTGCGGGCGTCGAGCGAATCGATGGCGGTCTTCAGCAGCGCTTTCGACGGTTCGCTGTCGGGTAGGCTGTCGTAGACGGCCTGCAGCTGCTTGGAGACGCCCTCGCTGGAATCGATGACGCCCTGCGCGCGCTCAACCGAGGCATCGACCGTGCCCTGCGACTTGCTGATGGCGTTGGCGATGTCCGACGTGGAAGCTGCCGCGGAAGCCGAGGCGTCGGAGAGCCCGAGCGTGGCGTCGGAGAGCGCCGGCATGGCAACGGCGGTGAAGTTCATGATGCCCGCCTGCAGCGAGCCGGACAGGTCGGAAACCTGCTGCAGCTGGTTCTGCACCGCGGCCGCGTCGCTTCGCGCCTGGCCAAGCTGGCTTTTCGCCGACTGGGCCTTCGAACGCGCCTGGGAAGCGGAATTCGCCAGGTCGGATACCGTCGTGCGCGCGGAGACGATGGAGTCCTTCGCGCGGCCGAGCTGGGCCGCCGTGTCGGTCTGCGCGGCGTTCAACTCGCTTTCGGCTTCCGCAACCTTCACGTTCAAGGTGTCGGCAACCACCGAGCTGACGGTCGAGACGAATTGGCTGTTGATGGTTTCGTCGAGCGTGGAGGAGCCGGCGTCGGTCACCTTCGGCGAGACGGGGTTCATCTTCTCGTTCACGTAATACTGAAGGTTGGGCTGGACGAAGTTGCCCGACAAAATGGTGAAGAGGTTTTCCGTGAAGTCGCTCGGGATGACGAACGCGGCGTAGGCACGTCCAGCCCGCACTTCCTCCATGGCGTCGTCATAGCTCATGAAGTCCCAGTTCAACTGCGTGTTTTCGTGAAGCTGATCGACTATTTGGTCGCCCAGGTTCATTTCGCCCATTAACTCGTTCGTGCCGCCGGCGTCCTCGTTGACCACGCACACGCGCATGCCGCCCGTATTGTTGTACGGGTCCCAGAAGCCGATGACGTTGAACCAGGTGTAGGTGGAGGGGAGCACGACGAGGACGATCACCACGACGAGGGCGGCCGGCGCTTTCACCAACCGCAACAGGTCGCGCCCTAAGACGCGCAGGGCATTCATCATGACGAGCAGTACCTCTTCCCTTATGCGGCCGCGCGGGCCGCCTCCAGCGCAACGCTGCGCCGTCGGGCTTGTTCGGGCGGGCGACGGCACAGCGATTCCTTTAAGTTATCCGTCCATTGTAAAATACCCCACCTGTGGAATGTCTCCGCTCTATGGCAATCGCACAAGTTGTAAAGATGCCGTAACCGAGCCGTGGGATGCAGGCGGCGGCGAAAACTATGCGCGGCTGGGAAGCTCCACGCGGGCCTGATCGAGCACGTGCCCCTGCATGGCGCGGCGCAGCTCGTTGAGGTAGAAGCCCTCTTTCAGACCGAGCTTGCAGTCGAGCGCGTAGACGGTGAGCGTGTATTCGTGCGTGGCGTCGGGCGGCTGCGGGCCGCAGTAACGCGAATGCACCTGCGGGTTCGCGCTGCCGTGCGCCATGGGCGACCAGTTGGAGTTGCGCCCCTGCACCATGGGCAGGCTGCCGTCGGCGCTAGCGTTTTCGGGAATGAAGGTGCAGGTGGGCGCGATGTCGCAGGCCGTCCAGTGGATCCAGCAGAACCCGCCGACGGGGATGGCGTCGAAGTCCACGAACGTAAGCGCCAGCGATTCGGTGCCGGCCGGCACGCCCTCGATGGAAATGGGAAACGACCGCACCGGGAAACCCTCCAGGCGATCAGCTTCAGGAGCATACTTTCCAAACCGATCAGCCAGCAGGCCGCCTTCAAGTTCAACGTTGATTTTCATGAGCAGTCCTCTCTCCCCTATTCGGCTTTCGCCGGGGCGTCAAAAAGCAACGACATTGTAGCAAGAGCCCACAAAATCTTGGCACCAGCCCGCCCGAATCGCCGGCTTGTCCCTGATTATAGGATGCCCTCTTCCAGGGAGTTCATCATGATGGCGGCCATGGTCGCGCGGTTCACCGAAACGTCGGGCTGCACGTGGCGCTGCCCATCGACGAGCGCGCCGCTGATAACGCCCTTGTTCAGCGCCCACGCCACCGACTCCTTCGCCCAATCGGCCACGCTGTCGCGGTCGGGCATGGCGTCGAGCTTGGCGCGATCGGCGCCCTCGACCTGCCCACCGGCGAACTTCACCGACGCGTTGCCCACGATGGCGCACAGCTGCTGGCGGTCGATGGTGCCCAGGGGATCGAACGCACGACCATCGCCCACGCTCTTACCGTTGATAACACCGTTGGCAACGGCCCAGTTCGCGGCCGCGGTGTACCAGGAAGCGGAATCGACATCGCTCATGCCTGTCTCGTTTACGGTAGCGGCCTGCACGTCCTCGGTGTAGCCGGCGGAAGCGTCAGGCTCGAAATAGCGCCACAGGATAACGGCGGCCTGCGCGCGCGTCAGCACATCGTAGGGGCCGAACAGCGTGGTGTCCGCATAGCCGGTGATGAGGCCCTTCTTCGCGGCAGCATAGACGGAATCATAGAACCAGTCAGCGGGGTTGGTGACGTCGCTGAAGCTGATCTGCGGCTCAGGATCAGGCGTCGGTTCCGGATCGGGATCCGGGGTCGGGTCGGGCGTCGGTTCCGGGTCAGGGGTCGGTGTCGGGTCGGGCGTTGGTTCCGGGTCCGGAGTCGGCGTCGGATCGGGCGTACCCGAATGCTGCGGCAGGATGACGTTGGCATCCTTACCATAA
>CAVBAM010000042.1:0-8357 GCA_963593315.1 Candidatus Methanomethylophilaceae archaeon
CAGGGGCGCCGCAAATCGCCGGTTTGTCAACACCACACTTCTATACTGTCAGATTTTGTTTTATACGATCAAATTGGAATTTGCCTAGCTATCAAACTAATGTTCGTGTTAGCATAGCGCTCACACAATTAGAGGATAGGAAGTCTTCAGCATGGGTCAAGATGCAATCGTTATCAAAGGTGCACGTGAGCATAACCTCAAAGACGTCGATATAACTATTCCGCGTGACAAGCTTGTTGTGATCACCGGTCTTTCCGGCAGCGGAAAGTCGAGTTTGGCGTTCGACACCATTTATGCTGAGGGTCAGCGCCGCTATGTTGAAAGCCTTTCAAGCTATGCACGCATGTTTTTGGGTCAGATGAGCAAGCCAGACGTCGATAGCATCGACGGCCTTTCTCCTGCCGTCTCCATCGACCAGAAGACGACTTCCCGCAATCCTCGCTCCACGGTCGGCACCACTACGGAGATTTACGACTACCTTCGTTTGCTGTACGCGCGGGTAGGCGTGCCGCATTGCCCCGATTGCGGCCGTGTCATCAAAAAGCAGACTACCGATCAAATCACCGATGAGATACTTGCACTCGACGAGGGTGCAAAGGCAATCGTCATGGCCCCGGTCGTTGCCGGCCGCAAGGGCGAATTCACCAAGCTGTTCGCCGACCTTGCCCACGAGGGCTTCAGCAGAGTCCGCATCGATGGCGAGATAACGAAACTTACCGGCGAGCCTCTGACGCTCAACAAGAAAATCAAGCATTTCATCGAGGTCGTCGTCGACCGTGTGCAGCTGAAGGCTTCGTCTACGGCGCGTATTGCCGAGGCGGTTGAGCTGGCTACCAAGCTTGCCGAGGGGCGCGTGCTTGTTCAGGTTTTAGGGCCGGACGGCAAGCCGCTCGGCGAGGCGGGTGGATCGTCGAGCGGTGCTAAAGGCGGTCTGGGTGCTGGCGAGCATCTTTTCAACTTGGCGCTTGCGTGCCCGGAACACGGGCATTCGATGGATGAATTGCAACCGCGTGATTTCAGTTTCAACGCCCCCTATGGTGCCTGTCCCGATTGTTCCGGCATCGGCAGTAGGGAAGAGGTTGACGAATCTCTCGTCGTGCCCGACCCTTCTTTGACGCTTGCGGAAGGGGCCATTGCCCCGTTCAAGAACGGCAACTACTACCCTCAGGTATTGGCTGCCGTTGCGCGCCATTTGGGCTGCGACGAAAACACGCCGTGGGAGGATATGCCGCGCAACGTGCAGCGGGGCTTACTGCACGGACTCGGTGAAGAGAAGGTTCAGGTTGACTACGTTACGGTTGACGGGCGCAACACCTATTGGTTCTTGGAATGGGAAGGTGCGCTTGCGGCGGTCATGCGTCGCTATCAGGAGGCTCAAAGCGATTCCCAGCGCGATAAGCTGCAGAGTTACTTCGCCGTTGTGCCGTGCCAAACGTGTGGCGGCAAACGCCTGAAGCCCGAAATCCTCGCGGTTACCATCGAGGGGAAATCGATTCACGATGTCTGCCAGATGAGCGCGCTGGAGTCTTTGGAGTTCTTCTCGGCGCTTTCGTTTTCGGGACAGGCTGCGCATATCGCGAACCCTATCGTGAAGGAAATCGTCGCGCGTTTGAAATTCCTCGTGGACGTCGGACTGGACTACCTTACGCTTGAACGCGCGACGGCGACGCTTTCCGGTGGCGAGGCTCAGCGTATCCGCCTTGCGACGCAGATCGGTGCGGGCCTCATGGGCGTCCTTTATATTCTCGACGAGCCTTCGATCGGCCTGCATCAGCGCGACAACGAAAGACTTATCGCCACGCTTGAGCATCTGCGCGATTTAGGCAATACGGTTATCGTCGTCGAGCATGACGAAGACACCATCCGTGCGGCTGACTTCGTTGTAGACATGGGACCGGGTGCTGGCGAGCGAGGCGGCGTCGTGGTTGCCAGCGGTACGCCCCGCGAAGTGGCGGAGGCAAGCGGTTCCCTCACCGCGGATTACTTGTCTGGTCGGAAGGCGATAGAGGTACCGGCTGAAAGAAGACGTCCCCGACGCGGATCGCTGAAGCTGACCGGTGCGCGCGAGAACAATCTGAAAAACGTTACCCTCACGGTTCCTTTCGGGACGCTCACCGTTGTAACGGGGGTTTCCGGAAGCGGTAAAAGTTCTTTGATCACCGACACGCTCGCACCGGCCTTGGCGAATCGCGTCAACCATGCGCATCGGCGCTGCGGTGCCTATCGCAAGATCACGGGCCTCGAGAACATTGACAAGGTCATCAACATCGACCAGAGCCCGATCGGACGAACGCCGCGCAGCAACCCGGCCACGTATATCGGCCTTTGGGACGACATCCGCGCGCTATTCGCGAGTACGCAGGATAGCAAGGCGCATGGCTATGGTCCGGGGCGCTTCAGCTTCAACGTGAGCGGCGGCAGGTGCGAAGCCTGCAAAGGCGATGGGCAGATCAAAATCGAGATGCACTTCCTGCCTGACATTTATGTTCCCTGCGAGGTGTGCGGCGGCGCGCGCTACAACCGAGAAACGCTGCAGGTCACCTATCGCGGCAAAAACATCTCGGACGTGCTCGATATGACGGTTGAGGATGCGCTGGTGTTCTTCGAGAACATCCCGGGCATCAAGCGCAAGTTGCAAACGCTCTTCGACGTCGGCCTGGGCTATATCAGGCTCGGGCAGCCGGCGACCACGCTTTCGGGAGGCGAGGCTCAACGCGTCAAGCTTGCCAGTGAGCTGCATCGCAGGCAAACGGGCAAAACCTTCTATATCCTCGATGAGCCGACGACGGGGTTGCATTTCGAGGACGTTCGGCAATTGCTCGCGGTGTTGCAGCGCTTGGTGGATGCCGGCAATACGGTGCTTGTCATCGAACATAACCTCGACGTTATCAAGAGCGCCGACCATATTGTCGACTTAGGTCCCGAAGGCGGGGAACGGGGTGGCACCATCGTCGCGCAAGGCACGCCGGAAGACGTTGCTTTGGTAAAGGAAAGCCACACGGGCGAATTCCTTTCTCGGCTGCTGTAATATGCAGTGCTAGGAAGCGCCCGACAGCTAGCGGGCGTTTTTTAGCGTATGCGCACACGCAGGGAAAGGGGATAGCGCATGAACGGGGATGTCGCGTCGAGGCCGCATGTTCTTCGCGGCGTTGTTTTCGCGCTCATCGGCAGTATTTGCTGGGGTTTCTCGGGAACCTGCGCTCAACTGCTCATGAACACCTACGGTGCCCCCTCGGAATGGATCACCTGCGTTCGTATGCTCGTGTGCGCGTTGTTCTTTCTCGGCGGTGCCCTCATTGCCGATTGGCGTGCGCTGTTCGCCCTCTTTAGGGACCGACGGTCCCTTGCGAGCATTGCCGCATTCGCTCTGTTCGGTATCATCCTGTGCCAGCTCAGCTATCTCGAGGTCATTCATTACACGTCAGCCGGCGTCGGGACGACGATAGAGCAATTCGGTCTGGTGCTCATCATGTTCTGGACTTGCATCAAGGGCCATCGCCTACCAAAGGTCCGAGAATTGGGCGGGTTGGTGTTCGCTCTCGGTGGTTTGGTCTTGATTGCCACGCAAGGAGACCTGAGCCGCTTGGCGGTGCCGGCTGAGGGTTTGGTGTGGGGTATGCTTGCGGCGTTGGGGCTGGCGCTGTATACCATCATGCCGGTCCGCGTGCTTTCCAAATGGGGATCCATGCTGGTGACTGGTATGGCCATGCTTATCGGCGGGCTTGCGATGACGCCTCTCACGCGTCCGTGGGACATCCCTATCGAGCTAAGCGCCGGGGCGATTGCGTCATTTGCCGCTATCGTCTTGGTAGGGACGTGCGCCGCCTATATGCTCTTTTTGCAAGGAGTGAAGGATGCCGGCTCCATGAAGGCGGGGCTTTTGTGCGCCGTGGAACCGGTATCGGCTATGTTGCTTGCCGTTGTTTGGCTGCATACGCCGGTCTCCGGATGGGATATTGCGGGCTGTATTTCCATCCTTATCATGATCGTGCTGGTCACGGAGTTTAAGAAGCCGGAGGGTATAGCTTCCCCTGCCGATCAGCTTCAGGCGTTCGAAGCCGAGGCGCTTGCGGAGGAGGTTCCCGTTTTCGCCGGCCGGGCCTCCGTCCTTGGCCTGTATCAAAGCAGGCCCGCTACCATGGATGACTTCAAGCGCGTTCAGGGCCTACTCGACCAAGCTCACGAGAACTATGCTGACATGGGCATCGAAGAGGGTCGCTACAAGAAATACCCCTCCGCTCGCAGGCTTACGCATAGCATCAAGAACGGCACCACGCACGTCGTTGAAAATACGGACGGGAAGCTCATAGCTGTCTACGCCGTCTCGTTCGATCCGGACAAGAACTATGCGAAGGGGATCAACGGTGCCTGGCTGACGCCGACCGACAACGACCCGCAGGCCTATGCTGAACTGCATTGGGTGGCGGTTGATGCGCCGTTCCGCCGCCGCGGTGTGGGCTCCTTCATCTTGGACCGCGCCTGCCGCCTTGCCCGCGAAGGAGGTCGTGCGAGTCTTCGCGCGGATATCTATCCCGATAACGAGCCGATGCGCTGGTTGCTTGAAAAGCGCCGCTTCACGTTCTGCGGCACGCTGCATGTTCGCAACACGTTCGGCCTCGAGAAACGCCGTTCCGCCTATGAGATACTTGTCCGCTAGTTTGTAATCTTCGCACTCGAGCACAGGCGCGCGCTTCCAATTCCGAGGCTTTGTCTATACTGAATTGCATGGCATCAAACACTCGCGAAAAATTGGCGCTTCTCGTTTTCGCCCTCCTGATCCTTATGGGTCTGGCGGGAGTTTCTTGGTATCTGATCGTGGGTCATTCTTGGAACGTTGCCGCTTCGAATATCGATGATTCCGTTGGCCAGATGGACGGTTATACCTGCATCGTCTATTCGGGCACAACCGTGCAAGAGACTTCTTCCTCGTCGTTGCGTCAATCGATCGCTTCTGCCATCGGATCGGAACTAGGATCGTCCACTGCTAGCTCCAATGCTAAGGACGGCCAATCGGCCGCCGCCGCATCCTCGACTGCCGTCTCCGCCGATGCGAACAAAAGCGCCGCGCAAGGTCAAACTTCCGATATTGATGCGGTCGCCGCTCCCGTTACCGTAGCGCAGGAGGCCGGCACCTCCACTGAGCAGACTGATCCTAGCAACTCCCCTGATTCCGCTGCGGCCTTAGATTCCACCAACGTTGAGGCGGAAGGTTCTCCTACTATTGACGAGTCAGCTTCAGGAAAAACAGGGGATCTGGCGGCTTCGGAAGAGGGAGATACTTCTTCTGCCTTGAAATCGTCTGATAAGGAGTCGCTGAGTGCGGTGAGCACCGAAGAGGTAGCCAAAAACTACGCTGACAAAAATTCGGCCGTGCTCAAGCTCGACACGCTCACTCCCGGCGCCTACTCGGAGGGAGCCATCGTGAAGCGCGGAGCCAAGCGCATCGGCATCCTGTCCGTCGATGTGCCGCTCAGCATCGAGGCCGCCGAACTTGCGATAGAGCCGTTCGTTACTGCGAAAGTGGACCTGTTGATCTGCGTTACTCCCTCGAAAAGCTATGTCAGCAACGCTAGCGGCTTCGACATTGTGGTAACCACGCAAGATGACAGCGTGTCTACCATGGGGGAGACTTCCAACAAGACGTTTTACGTTGCCGCACCGACGCGCGGAAAGGTCGGCGCAGTGGTCGTATCTCCTTCCAACACGGTATCGGCGAAGGTCATCGACTCCTTGTAGAACGCCGCGCTCCTCCCGCGATACGGATTATTCAGCCACTTACTGAAATCGTTCGGATTCGATTATTCAACAAGAAGCAATCTGAAGATAATTTCGATTCGAGATTTCATTCGTTAGCCAATTCACGAACAGGTGTTCCTGTAAACACTAATGGAACACTTCATTATTCATGAGTAAGAATAACAGGAAATAATCCTTAGATGAGTAGTTGCTGTACAAACTTATGAAGCGTATTTGTAAAGCTATTCGGACAAAATAGGTAAACCTGTCCTAAACCACATCTTCAAAACGGGTCATTTGCGTCAATTGCACCTATATACGTGCCATTTACCGCAATGTTGTAAAACTAGTAACAAAAATACTTATAACATTTATCGCAGTTATTCACTTGGTTTGATCCAAGGGGATGCGGGCGTTATTCTGCGGACGCCTGGCCGACAACTTCTGCGTCGAAGGAACGGACTTAAGCTCCGCAGTTTGCGCATGCTCAGACGAGCAGACGAGTGCAAAACGAGTAGGAAAGGAGCTGAAAGGTATGAACCTTTCACGCAGGGGCTTTTTCAAGGCCACCGGCGCAGCCTTGGCGACCACCATGGCTTTCGAGCTCTCTTCGCAGACGCAGGCTTTCGCGGCCGAATCTGAGAGTGAGTGGAAGTTGGTGAACACCGAGGAGTACACCAACATCTGCTGCTACTGCGCAGGCGGATGTGGCTCTCTTCTTTCGGTGCGCGATGGCGAGCTGATCAATCTTGAGGGCGATCCCGACCATCCCATCAACGAGGGCGGTCTGTGCCCGAAGGGCGCGACGATGTTCCAGCTGCGCAACGTCGTCGATCCAGAAACCCATAAGGTCATCAAGAACCCTCACCGCGCGACCCGCCCGTTGGTCCGCCGTCCCGGCGCTTCCGACTGGGAAGAAATCACCTGGGACGACGCCATTGCGGAGATCGTTCGTAAGGTAAAGGATACGCGCGACGCCACGTTCGTCGAAAAGAACGAAAACGGCCTGACCGTCAACTACACCCCCGCAATCGCTAGCCTGGGCGGTTCGCAGGAGAACTCCGAAGAGGAGTACATGATCCTCAAGATCATGCGCATGATGGGCATCATTGCCATCGACAACCAGGCCCGTGTTTGACACGGCCCCACTGTTGCCGGTCTGGCAGCTTCATTTGGTCGCGGCTCGATGACGAGCCACTGGTGCGACTTCCAAAACACCGACGTTATTTTGAACTGCGGTTCCAATTCCGTTGAGAACCATCCCGTTTCCGCCCTGTGGCTTGAGAAGGCCCACGAGCAGGGCGCGAAGTGGATTGTTGTCGACCCTCGCTACACTCGTACGGCCGAGCAGGCCGACATCTGGTGCCCCATTCGTTCCGGCACCGACATCGCGTTCTACGGTGGCATGTACAACTACATCATCGAGAACCTGATCGAGCCCGGCTTGGCGAACTACCTTGCCACGGGCGATATGAGCAACTACAACTTCGAGTATCTGCTCAACTACACCAACGCTTCCTACATCCTTGATCCCGAGTATGAATTCGACCCCGAGACGGGTCTGTTCAGCGGGTGGAACGAGAAGACTAAGACGTACAACGTGCACAGCTGGCACTACGAGACGGCTTCCGAAGAGGAGTGGGACACTTCCGAGAACGGCGCGTACTCCTGGGTGACCAAGCCCGGCACGCCCGAGTTCACCACGCCGACGCTGACCAATCCTGAAAAGGATATGACGCTGGCCAACGAGCGCTGCGTTTATCAGCAGTTCAAGAAGCATTACTCCCGTTATACGCTCGATACCGTCTCCAGCATTTGCGGCATGGACAAGGACGTGCTCGAACTCGTGTACAAGACCTACTGCGAGTCCGCTAAGCCCGGCAAGGCTGGCACCGTCTTGTACGCCCTCGGCCAGACGCAGCACACCTACGGTGCCCAGAACACGCGCGCCATGTGCGTCATGCAGCTGCTGCTCGGCAACATCGGCATCCCCGGCGGCGGCGTGAACGCGCTGCGCGGCGAGCCGAACGTTCAGGGCGCAACCGACATGGGCATGATGGTGAACGAGCATCCCGCGTACTTGAAGTGGGCGAACACTACCGACCGCTCCAGCTTGCGCAAGTGGATCGAGTCGCAGACGTACTCGGACGGCTATTACACCAACAAGCCGAAGTTCATCGTGTCCTCGCTCAAGGAATTCTTCGGCGAGAACGCCACGGTCGAAAACGACTACGGCTACGACTGGTGGCCGAAGGTTCCCTCCGAGACGGGCGCCATCGACTACACGCATATCTCCACGTTCGAGCTCATGAAGCAGGGCGTCATCAAGGGCTACTTCAACTGGGGCATGAACCCGTGCCACTCCGGCCCCAACGCCGGCAACATCCGCCGCTCCATGGCCAACCTGGACTGGCTCGTCGTGGCCGACCAGGTCATCACCGAGGCGGCCGACTTCTGGCGCGGCCCCGGCATGAACCCCGAGGAGATCGACACCACGGTGTACTTCCTGCCGTGCGCGCTCATCTACGAGAAGCCGGGCACCATCTTGAACTCCGGCCGCTGGGTGCAGTGGCGCTTCAAGGCCGTGGAGCCCTGGGACCAGGCCAAGACCGACCTCGAGA
>CAVBAM010000043.1:0-8101 GCA_963593315.1 Candidatus Methanomethylophilaceae archaeon
AATTTCTGGCGTGCCGGCCCCACCGGTCCGTGCGGCCCGTGCTCGGAAATTTATTTCGATCAGGGTCCCGAGGTCGGCTGCGGCAGCCCCGACTGCAAGCCGGGTTGCGACTGCGACCGCTTCCTGGAGTACTGGAACTGCGTGTTCACCCAGTTCGACGGCCAGGAAGACGGCACGCTCGCACCTTTGAAGACGAAGAACATCGACACCGGCATGGGGCTTGAGCGCATCGCGGCCATCATGCAGGGCGTCACGAACAACTACGACACCGACGTGCTGCGCAGCCTGGTGGCGGTGGGCGAGAAGCTGACAGGCAAAGCCTACGGGCACGACCGCGAGGTCGATACCAGCCTGCGCATCATGGCTGACCACAGCCGCTCGGTGGCGTTCATGATCGCCGATGGCATCCTGCCGTCCAACGAGGGCCGCGGATACGTGCTGCGCCGCCTGCTGCGCCGCGCGGTGATGAAGGGCCATCTGCTGGGTCTGGACAAGCCGTTCTTGAACGACTACATCGACGAGATCGTCAACCTCATGGGCAGCGTGTATCCCGAGCTCGTCGAAAACCGCGAACTCATGCGTGGCATCATCCTGTCCGAGGAAGAGCGTTTCGGCGCGAACCTGCGTCAGGGCCGTGCCTTCCTGGCTCAGGCGCTCGACGGGCTTGACGGAGTGGTCCTTCCCGGTGAAGAGGCATTCACGCTGCACGACACCTACGGCTTCCCCGTCGACATTACCCGCGAGCTGTGCGAGGAGCGCGGCGTTACTGTCGACATGGAGGGCTTCGAGCGCTGCATGGATGAGCAGCGCAATCGCGCCCGCGCGGCCAATACGAAGGACGCCGAGGCCGCCTGGAGCACCTATGGCGGCGTGTATGCCGACCTGCTCAAGGAGCTTGGCCCGACGAAGTTCGTCGGTTATAGCGATCTTTCGGCTGAAGCGAACGTCGCCGCCATCGTCCGCGACGGCGCGCAGGCCGGTTCCCTTGCTGCCGGTGCGGAGGGCGACGTCGTTCTGAACGCCACGCCCTTCTACGCCGAAATGGGCGGCGAGGTCGGCGATACCGGCGTTATCTTCGGCGACGGTGTAAAGCTGGAAGTCGTGGATACCAAGGCTCCCGAAAAGGGCCTGACGGTGCACAAGGTCAAGGTAGTCGAGGGCTCGCTTTCCGTGGGCGATGCGGTCACCGCGCGCGTGGACGCGGCCCGTCGCGCCAGCGTGACGCGCAACCATACGGCAACGCACATCCTGCATGCGGCGTTGCGCCAGGTGCTCGGTGACCATGTTTCCCAGGCCGGCAGCTACGTCGGCCCGGATCGCCTACGTTTCGACTTCACGCACTTCGCCGCCGTCACGGCCGAACAGCTGGCCGAGGTGGAGCGCGTCGCCAACGAGTTCATCATGTCCGCCACTCCCACCAACATTTACGAAACCTCGCTCGATAAGGCGCGTGCCGCCGGCGTTACGGCGCTGTTTGGAGAGAAGTACGGCGACGTCGTCCGCGTCGTGGAGTGCGGAGAGTTCTCGCGCGAGCTGTGCGGTGGCTGCCATGTCGCCAACACGTCTGAAATCGGCTTCATGAAGGTCACTTCGGAAACCAGCGTCGGCGCGAACGTGCGCCGCATCGAGGCCGTCACCAGCCTCGGCGCGCTTGCGTACGTGAACAAGCTCGAGGCCGAGCTGAAGCAGACGGCCGAGGTGATGCGCGTTCCGTTGTTCGACGTGTCCGAGCGCGCCGCCGCCAACGTCAAGCAGATTCGCGAACAGCAGAAGGCCGCAAAGCAGACCAAGGGCATCGTTTCCGACGACAACATCACGAAGCTCGTCGAAGCGGCCGTGCCGTCTGCGGCGGGTTATCCGGTGGTCATTTCCCGCGTGCAGGTTGCCGATGCCGGCGCCTTGCGCAACGGCTGGGATGTCTTGAGCAGCCGTATGCAGAAGCCGGGTGCTTGCGTGCTCATCGCGGAGAAGGAAGGCAAGGCCGTTCTCATGGCGGCGGGCAGCCCCGAAGCTGTCGAGGCTGGCTTCAACGCCGGCGCCGTCATCAAGGCCATTGCCCCGTGCGTGCAGGGCGGCGGCGGCGGCAAGCCGTCCATGGCGCAAGCCGGCGGCAAGAATGCCGCAGGCATCGACGATGCGCTCGAGGCTGCTCGCAAGCTGCTTCTGTAACAGTTGACACTGCGGCGAGGGCGTCCCGCTTAGAAGATGCGGGGCGCCCTTTCTTGCGTAAGGCAGGGGAAAGGTGACGGGATGAGGATACTGGCGCTCGATATCGGGCAAACGCGTATCGGCGTGGCGGTGAGCGATCCGCGCGAGGCGGTCGCAACCCCGGTGTGCGTCCTGCCGGCGAACGAAGTGCTCGCCGGCGCGAAAAGCTGGCGTAGGGTGCTGGAAGACTGGGAGCCTGACATGCTTCTTTCCGGACTTCCGTACACCATGGCCGGTGAAGAGGGCCCGCAGGCCGCAAGGATCCGCGAGCAGGCGACCCGCATCGCTAAAGCTTGCGACCTGCCGCTTTCCTTTACCGATGAGCGCTTGAGCTCGCGCGAGGCGAAGCGCAGTTTGCGTGAAAGCGGCCTCACTGAGCGCGAGATGCGCGGCAAAGTGGATATGATTGCAGCAAGTGTGTTTTTGCAGGCGTGGCTCGATGCCCGTCATGCCGGCGAAAGGTAATTCCAGCTTATGGCTCCTCTGAGAAAGCAAGTTACGTATTCCCGCCGCCCCACGCATGCGGCACGTTCCGCCCATGCGCGCGGCGACCGCATGTTCCGCACCTACGACACAAGCTTCATCCAACCCAAACGCAGCAAGGTTCCCACCATTGCCTTCGCGGTCGCGCTCGTTATCGTGGCGCTGTTGCTCGTTTGGTTCATCGGGACGCGCATCGCCGGCTGCGTCTCCCCGCAGGTGGAAACCATTTCCTCATCGGAACAGGCGACGATCGTCGTTGACGAGGGTGAAGGCGCGGCTTCCATTGCGCAGACGCTCGTCGACGCACGTCTCATTTCCAACACGAAGGACTTCACCGACCAGGTCAATAAGCTCGGCTCGGGATCCGACCTGAAGCCGGGCACGTATCTGTTCGCAGGCGGCACGTCGGTCGATAGCATTATTGCCACGCTGCAGAACGGCCCCGTCACGGCAACGCTCACCATTCCTGAAGGGTATCGCCTTTCCGAAATCGCTCAGGCGGTTGCCACGGCCACTGAAGGCAGGGTGAGCGCCGACGCCTTCACGCAGGCGGCATCAAACGCGAGCAACTACGTGGCCGATTACAGCTTCCTGGAATCAGCGGGAACCAACAGCTTGGAAGGCTTCCTGTTCCCCAAAACGTATGACCTTGCCGTCGATGCAACCGCCGACAGCATCATCCGTACCATGCTTACGCAGTTCCAAACGGAAACCGCCGGCCTTGACTGGTCGTACCCGACGTCGCAGGGGTTGTCGCTCTATCAGGCCGTCAACCTCGCCTCCATCGTTGAGAAGGAGTCCAGCGGCGACGAGCAGATCCGCTCCCAGGTTGCGGCGGTGTTCTACAACCGCCTGACCACCACCGGCGAGCCGAGCTTCGGTTTCCTGCAGTCCGACGCCACCACCGCCTATGAGGTCGGCCACGACCCGACCGCTGACGAGGTGCATTCCGACTCCGCGTACAGCACCTACACGCATGCGGGTTTGCCGCCCACGCCTATCTGCTCACCGTCCATCAATTGCCTGCGTGCGGTGTGCGCGCCTGCCGGCGATGCGCTCGGCAAGTTCTACTTCTTCTACTTCGAGGGCGACGCCTACACCTTCAGCGAAACCTACGAAGAGCATCAAGCGGCGTTCTCGTAGGGCATATGGCATATCTGAAACCGGAGCGGTACTTCTCGCGCATTTCGCGCATCGACATCCAGCACGACCTGCTGGATCGGGGGTACCGCTTCGTGCTGCTCGACATCGACAATACCATCCTGTCGCGCGCCACGCACGACGTCCCGCGCGACGTGGCGCTGTGGCTTGCCCAGGCGCGGCAAGCGGGCGTGGCGCTGTGCCTGGTGTCGAACAACTGGCATGCGCACGTATACGATTTGGCGCGCAGCCTCTCCGTGCCCATCGTGGCGAAATCCTGCAAACCGTTTCCCGCGGCGTTTTTCCTCGCGCTGCGCAAGTTGGGCGCCACTCGTAAAGAGACCGTGGTCGTCGGTGACCAGCTTTCCACCGACGTTATCGGCGCCCACAACGCCGGCTTGTCGGCGTACCTCGTCGCCCCGCTGGTTGAGCAGGATTTGAAGCACACCCTCTACGTTCGCCAAATCGAGCGCGCCATCTTGGGAGATGTGCGTCCCGAGGGGGCAAAGGCCGCCACCACCTCGCCGCAAGCCGATATCGACCATTCGTAAAGAACATCATCCGCCTGGCATTTCTTTCGCTATCATGGAAAGTCCCTGCTAACCTGCAGGCCCTTTGACGACCAGAAAGGATTGTTTCCATGACCGAGCAGAGCGAAGGCGAACGCCTCTATATTTTGGGGCACCCGGTCGCGCATTCGAAATCGCCGGTAATGTACAACGCGGTATACGGGGAGTTGGGGATTCCTTGGTCCTACGGCTTCGCCGATTACCCGCAAGAGGAGGATGCCCGCGCGTTTATCGACGCGCGCGACTTTCTCTCCATCAACATCACCACGCCGTATAAGCCGCTCGCATTCGAGTCGGCCACGCGCAAGGCGGCGAGCGCGAAGCTCGCGCAGGGGGCGAACGTGCTTGTGCGCAAGGACGACGAGCTGATCGGCTTCAACACCGACGGCGAGGGGTGCGTGAAATTCCTCGAGCTGGCAGGCGTGAACTTCGCCGGCAAGCGCGTGGTGGTTTGCGGCACGGGCCCGACGGCCCTGTCCATCCTGCACAACTGCGCTGTGGCGGGCGCATCGGTGGTGCTGCTGCTGTCGCGCGATGTGGAACGTGCGCGTCGCATTCTGGAGGCGTATCTGGAACGCTTCGGCCTGCTGGCCAACGCCACCATCGATTTCCCGGCTCTGCGTGAGGGGCACCGCAGTTTCCGCGAGGCGTACGAGAAGCCCACGTTCAAGTTCGGCAGCTACAAGACGTCGAAGAACGCCCTGCATGCCGCCGATATCGTTATCAACGCCACGTCGTTGGGCATGAAGCCGGACGACCCGGCGCCGTTCGACACCGGTTTGCTCCGTCCCGAGCAGGTTGTGTTCGACGCGGTGTACGCAAGCGGCCAGACCAAGCTGGTCGGCGACGCGCTAGCGCTTGGCTGTGAGGCCTACAACGGCGGCGGCATGTTGGTCGCGCAGGCGGTTGCGACGGTGCGCATCTTAGAGGACATCATGGGGATCGAGGTGCCCATGAGCGACGCCGAGATGTTCAACAAGATGGCCGATGCCGCCGACTTCGACTGCCCCCGCGCCCAGAGCGCATAAGGCTGCAGTACAATACTGCACGAGCATTACCCTTATACCAGCTGAAAGAAGAAAACATGCGTTACTACACAGCCGGAGAAAGCCATGGGCAGGGCCTTGTTGCCATCGTCGAAGGCGTCCCGGCGGGGCTTAAGGTTTCCGAAGAGCAGATCAACGTTGATCTTGCGCGTCGGCAGTCCGGTTACGGCCGCGGTGGTCGCCAGAAGATCGAGCACGATACCGTTCAGGTGCTTTCCGGCATCCGCTTCGGCAATACCATCGGCAGCCCGGTCGCCATGCTCGTGCGCAACCGCGACTGGGAGAACTGGACCGACCGCATGGCGCCGTTCGGCGATGCCCCGCGCGATTTGGTTCGCGAGGTCACGCCGCGTCCCGGGCATGCGGATCTGGTTGGCGCGCTGAAGATGAACACCGATGACTGCCGCAACATCCTGGAGCGTTCCAGCGCGCGTGCCACCGCGCCGCGCGTGGCTGCGGCGGGAATCGCGCGGGAGTTTTTGGCGGAGCTTGGCGTCGAGGTTCTGTCGTACGTGACGTCCATCGGGTCGGTCGCCATGCGCGAGGAGGACCCGTGCATGCAGGCCGCAACCTACACGCCGCTCGCCATCGAGACGAGCGAGGTGCGCTGCCCCGACGAGGAGACGACGGCGGCCATGAAGCGCGAGATCGATCGCGCCATCAAAACCAAGGACAGCCTCGGCGGCACCTTCCGCGTCGTCGTGCGTGGGCTTTTGCCCGGCATCGGCAGCTTCGAAGTGCCTACCGACCGTCTGACCTCGACCATCGGCGCCGCGCTGTTCTCCATCCCGGCCATCAAGGGCGTTGAATTCGGCCTCGGGTTCGAATGTGCTCGTCGTCCGGGCAGCAAGGTGCACGACCCCATCGTGCTCGATAGCGCCAACGCGACCTTCAAGCGCACCACGAACAACGCCGGTGGGCTGGAAGGCGGCATGTCCACGGGCATGCCGTTGGTGGTCACGGCGGCCATGAAGCCGATCCCCACGCTGATGCAGCCGCTGCAGACGGTGAACATGGACACGCTCGAAGTTGCCCAGGCGTCCAAGGAGCGCAGCGACGTGTGCGCCGTTCCCGCCGCCGCGGTCGTCGCCGAAGGCGAGGTGGCGTTCGCCATCGCCGATGCCTATATGCAGAAGTTCGGCTGCGACAACATGGCCGACATCAAGGCGGCCATCGCGGCGTACAAGCAGCGCCTCAATACCATGTCCCGTTAACATTAAACGAATAAGATTCCAGGAAAGAAGCAATCACATGTCTGAAGAAGTGAAGAATCCCATCACCCCCGAAAACGACCCGATCGCCTACACGCTCTCGGTCAGCACGCCCGACGAGGTTGCCGCCATCGTCAACAACCCGCAGATCGAGAAAGCGAGCCGCCCGACCTACGAGCTGACGCGCAACGTGTTCTTCGTCGGCTTCATGGTCGCCGGAAAGACCTCCACGTCGCGTCGCTTGGCCCGTCAGTGCGGTCTGGCCACCATCGACTTGGATGCTTACATCGAACGCCGCGAGCGCCGCGCCATCAACCAGATCTTCGCCGACCAGGGCGAGCAGGGCTTCCGCGACATGGAGACCGAGGTTCTGCGCGAGTTCGCTCACAAGGGCCCGATGCTCGTGTCCTGCGGCGGCGGCATCGTGCTGCGCGAGGAGAACCGTGAAATCCTGAAGGAGAACGGTTTCGTCGTGTACCTGCAGGTAACCGCCGAGCAGGCCGTTGAGCGCGTCGGCGACGTGTCCACGCGCCCGCTGTTCAAGAACCTCGAAACCGCGCGCAAGACCATCGAGGGCCGCCTGCCCATGTATGAGGACGCGGCAAGCGTCGCCATCGACACCAACGGCAAGTCCATCAACATGGTTGCCCAGGAAATTCAAGACATTCTGGAGAAGGAAGGCATTCTGTGCCTGCGACAAAAGTAATGGTGAACATCCCCGGCGAAGATGCGTACGCCGTGCGCATCGGGTCCGGGGTTCTTGCCGACCTGGGCCAGTCCCTGCGCGGCATTGCGGCTTTGGAAGGCACGGCCGACGTGCTGGTCGTCACGGACTCGCAGGTCGGGCCGCGCTATCTTGCCCAAACGAAAATGTCCCTGACGCGCGCCGGGTACAAGGTCTCGGATATCTGTCTGCCGGCGGGGGAGAGCGCCAAGTCGACCGAGGTGCTCGCCGAAGTGTGGGAAGCCATGGCGGCGCTGTCGCTCGAGCGCGACTGCGCGGTCGTGGCGCTCGGCGGCGGCGTGGTGGGCGACCTAGCCGGGTTCGCGGCCGCGACGTATATGCGCGGCGTCGAGGTGGTGCAGGTCCCTACCACCTTGCTGTCGATGGTGGATTCGAGCGTCGGGGGCAAGACCGGCGTGAATCTCTCGGCCGGCAAGAACCTGGTCGGGGCCTTCAAGCAGCCGGCGTTCGTGTGCGCCGACACGTCGGTTCTGCAAACGCTGCCCGAGCGCGAATGGGTGTGCGGATGCGGCGAGATCGCCAAGTCGGCGGTCATCGAGGGGGATGATTTCTTCTTCTGGCTCACCGAACACGCCGCCGAGCTTGCGGCGCGCGATTCGGCCGTGGTTGAAGAAGCCATCGCTCGCTGCGTCGTGTTCAAGGCCGACGTGGTCGCGCAGGACAAAACCGAGAGCCGTGGCGTGCGCGAGTGTCTGAATT
>CAVBAM010000044.1:0-8098 GCA_963593315.1 Candidatus Methanomethylophilaceae archaeon
GGCCTGGTCGCACGCGGCGCGGAAGCCGATGCGCGCAGCGGTCTTGAACGCCATCTCGTTGGAGTCGACGGAGTGGTACGAGCCGTCGAACACCGCGCAACGGATGTCGACCATGGGGTAACCGGCCAAAAAACCTTCCTGCATTGCTTCCTGAACACCCTTGTCAACTGCGGGAATGAGCCCGCCCGGAATGGCTCCGCCCTTGATCTCGTCAACGAATTCGTAGCCCGCGCCCGGGTTGGGGCTGATGCGCAGCCAGCAATCGCCGAACTGGCCCGCGCCGCCCGTCTGCTTCTTGTGGCGCCCCTGCGCCTCGGCGGTCTTGCGAATGGTCTCGCGATACGGAATGCGCACCGGCACGAGCTTCGCCTCCACCTTCGCCTGCTCCTTCATGCGCGCAAGGAGCGTCTCGATGGCGGCATCGCCCATGGCCGTGACCACGGTCTGATGCGTTTCCTCGTTGCGCGTGATACGCAGCGTGGGGTCGTTCTCGGCGGCCTTCGCCAAAAACGCGCCCACCTTGTCCTCGTCCTTCTTGTTGGCGGCCTCGAGCGCCACCGGATACTGCGGGGTCGGCATGGGCAGCGGGTCGATGGCGACCGAGCCGGAAAGCGACAGCGTGTCGCCCATGCGCGTGTCTGCCAGCTTCGGCACCACGATGATGTCGCCGGCCTTCGCGCTCTTCACATCGGTGGCTTCCTTGCCCATCATCACGTACAGGTGCCCCAGGCGGTCCTTCTTGCCCGTGCGCGCGTTCACCAGCTCCGCGCCGGGGGTGAGCACGCCGCTGATGATCTTCAGGTAGCTCAGGCGCCCCACGAAGGGGTCGGCCACGGTCTTGAACACGAACGCCGCCGGCTCGCCGTTCTCGTCCACGTAGGTTTCCTCGCCGTTGGCCAGTTGGAAGGCGCCATGATGGCGCGGGTGCGGGAAATACGTGCAGATGTCCTTCATCACGCAGCGAATGCCCTGTTCAACAATGGTGGAGCCCACGTATACGGGAATGAACAGCTCCTGCGCGATGGCCTTGTCCAGAAGCTCCTCCAACTCTTCCTGCGTTAGCTGCTCGGAGCCGTCGAGGTACTTCATCATCAGCTCGTCGTCGGCCTCGGCCACCAGGTCGCACAGGCGGTCGCGCGCAATCTGCGCGGCTTCGGCATACTCGGCCGGAATATCCTCGATGCGGTCGTCGGTGGTGCCGTCCTGATCGAAGTAGCGCGCCTTCATGCGCAGAACGTCGATGACGCCCTTGAAGTCCTCGGCCACGCCGATGGGAATGGTGACCGGTCCCAGGCGGCTGCCGAAACGCGCGTGCAGCTGCGCCATGATGGTGTCGAAATTGGCGTGCTCGCGGTCGATGTGGTTGATGAACACCGCGCGCGAAAGGCGCATCCCTTCAGCCTCGCGCCACAATTTCGTGGTCATGACCTGCGGCCCGGCCACGGCATCGATGACGAAGAGAGCCATTTCGGCCGCCTGCATGGTGGCCAGCGTGTCGCCGATGAAATCGGGGTGGCCCGACGTGTCGAGCAGGTTGATCTTGTAGTCGTGATACGGAATGGGCGCGATGGACGTTCCGAGCGTGAACTTGCGGCGAATCTCCTCCTCGTCGTAATCGAGATAGGACTTGCCGTCATGCGTCGTCCCCATGCGCGAGGTGCGGCCGGAAACGTGCAGCATCGCCTCGGCGAGCGACGTTTTGCCGGCGCCGTCTTGGCCGACGAGCACGATGTTTCGAACATGTTCGGTAGCAGGAGCTGCCATGGATACCACCAACTTCCCTGTCGGGTGGCTGCGGAAAGCGCCGGGCGCGAACGCGCAACCACAAACGAGCCTCAACCGATGAAACGAAAGGCGCCAGCGGTACGCGTGAGCGGAATGCCATCCGCGCGCTGCGTTGCGTGGAAGCGGAGTAAAGAAACGCCGCTTCGCCGGCGCAAAAACACGCTGAACCCAGTGTAACGCAAGGAGCGCGGCAGCACCCGCAACAGCCCCGATAAGGACACGCCCCGACGCGTGGAGGGACGGAATCGCAAACGCAGCGAAACACAGGCACAATCCCCTTTGGGCTTCGAATCATGGCACCCAATTCGAAGCCCAAAGAGCCCTAGTCGAACAGCCCTTCGAATACCGCACGCAGGTCCGACTCGTCAACAAAGCCCACCTCAAGCACGCCTCGATCAATGGCGTCCAGCATCCGCTGCTCCTTCTCCAAAAGTCTCTTGTAAATATTCTCGTCAAGGGACCACTCCCGACCATCCAGGTCGAAATTCAATCTCATAAAGCGATACTGGGTATACTGCCCTTGAGCCAAACCCAATCGATGGATGCGGTCTTTGGATTGCAGCAGATGCACCAAGTTGTAGCTGTACTCCAGATAAACAGCGTCATGGCAAACCGAGTGCAGCGATACGGACTCAGCCAATGTTTGAGGATTCGTTACCAAAACCCGCGTTCGCCCAGATTTGAACGAAGCTATGATTTCATCGCGTTTCGCCTGTTCGGTCCCCCCGTACACTACCGACGCCGATATGCCGCGTTTACGCAGCCCCTCGACCATCGCGAACATGCTTTTCCGAAAAAAGCACCACACGACAACGCTTTTACCCTGCTCGGCTAACGTTGCAACTTCGTCAAGGCAAGCCGACAGCTTACTTGAAGGCACCGCCTGCCTGACGAGGCTCGCCACTGCGGGATCCGTCATTAATGCACGGGCATCGGTTGGCTCGGAAACCTCCAAGTCGGAATCGAAAAAGCCCATAGCCGAATGAACGCTCAGCTCAGACAAGAGCATTCGAGGATCGCTTTCGAGCTGAAGCACCCTGATGATGAGTGCCAAGGGTGTTTCACGATATGCCTGACGAAGTAGTTTAAGCAGCTCGTTTTCGGCATCGGAGGCTTCCACCTCACATGTGATATCGGGGTCCGCGTCTGGTACATTCAGACACTTTTTGTTCGTCCGGCAAAAGAAGGGCTGCAGGGATGCATTGATGCCCACCGCTTCAGCCTCGTCAGCCTTCGCGAGATAATCGGGCCTGTAGCTAAAATAGGAATCGTACTCGTCCGGATACAGAAGATGCAGAATATTGTAGATGTCGCAAAACGAATTGGGAATCGGCGTACCCGTAAGCGTCACGACGAACTTGGCATTCGCCGCCACCGTTAGTGCCGCCTCCGCACGTTGCCCGCCAATCTGCTTTACTTTGTGAACCTCGTCGAAAACCAGCATGGACCTATCGCTCGCCAACTGAGCCACTTGGTCCTGCACCCCATCGAGCATTTCGTAATTCAGCAGCACCAAATCGTAACGAGAGGCGTTCAAAGCCAGTTCCCGCCTTCGCGCCGTTATATTCCTGCTCCGCCACTCGACATCATGGAAGTTAAGCACCCTGCATTGCAAACGAGACCCGAAACACGCGGCCCACTCATCGACCCATGAACCAAACGAACTCTTCGGCCCCACCATGATAAGACGATCGACTTTGCCGGCAAACCGGAGATACGAAAAGGCGCCAAGCGTTGAAGCCGTCTTTCCTGATCCAGGTACACTGAAGTTGGCGGATTTACCCAAAGTGCACATGAAGAAGGCATCCCACATCTGACGAGAGCGCAAAGGGCGCGCCATCATCGCATTAACCGTTTGCGAAAAGTGTTCGAATTCAGGCTGCACCTGTTCGGACCTGGCCTTGACCGCAATTCCCGCCGCAGCCTTTTCGCGAATGCCGGCGTTTTGTCGCGCGTTTTGCACGGCAACGGATTCGTCTACGTCCAGCTCAAAGTAGCCGGCTTCTGCAACCGAAACCAGCTTCGCCAATATGGCTTCGATGTCCCTGTTCGTTAAATCCGAAGGAAACAGGATCATCTGACCAACGGAGCCCTCCAGCGCCCTGCGGCGGACAGACGATAAGCGAACTTTCCAAACCGACGAAGAGCAAAAGTCCTCGATATCGCATCCCGCCACTTGGATGATCAGACCTTCTTCGTATAAGATGCTAAGCTTCATCGCCATCCTTGTATGCTTCTACTGCCTCAATCGCCTGTCGTATACTTTCAACGGCAGCTTCAACATCACGCAGACCTTTCAATGCCTCTTCGCGTTCATGGGCAGGCAAACGGCTAAATAGACCGCTGTCGATTCCCTCAAGAATATGGGCGGCATTCAAAATGCTTTCAGCTGGGGCCGACAGCAACTTGCTTCTCTTCGCTTCCAAATCCGCCGCATCCATCGTGTCTATGAAACGCTGCACCAACTTGTCGTCCCCACGTATCTCGTCGCGAATCGCAGCGGAACTCACGGCGGGCAACGCGCTCAAGCGATCCGCGACCTCGGCGGCAAGATCAACCTCTTTCCGAATGAACTCGGGCGCGGCAGGAGACTCTAGGATGGACTTGAATCGACGGACATAGCGGGTAATATCGCCCTTCGGCTCAACCACCATATTGGCGAAAATACAGTTGAGCACGTCGTCTCGTTCGTCATCGTCCGAGCACTTTTTAAGCAAGCGAGGTATCTCTTTAATCGGGCCCGCGGCATCAAGCTGACGCGCCAAATGAAACTGCCTCGGAGCATTGCAATAGTCAAGAAACTGACCCATGAGGCGAGATTGCTCGACGAAGGAATTGACCTCGCGCACACTCATATTGGCGCTTTTCGCATATTCTTCAGCAGTAAGCAGTCTATTGCTCAAGATGTCGTTGTAGATACCGACAAGACGATCGATCGGGTTGTAATCGACCTTCCCTTCTTGCCCAAACTGAATGTTCAGCTCAAGCATCTTAATTCTGCGTGGATCTGCAGCCATGCTCTGCGGCAAGATCATTGCATCAATCCAGTTGAATTTCTCATTGTCGCGGGCAAGTTGCCTCAAACAGGTAAAACGCCTGTTGCCATCAATGATGAGCCCGTTATCGAGCACAATTGCGGGAACTTCCTGTTCATAAAGCTCAATGTTCTTGCGAGTCTTCTTCAACGCGTCGGGGTTAGATCTGCAAATAAACTCCTCGATCACCCCATTGAACTGCTCCCGATCCGTGCTATCAGGAGCCTGGCCGCCATGCTCTTCCCGGTAGGAGCTCATCCATGTTGCGATGCGATCATTCTGTTTGTTGTAAAACAGTTGGTCAAGCCTGATTTGATAGACCTGGTAATTGTTGGAAACCCCATCAATAACCAGCTTGCTCACACGACCGGTATCTCGAACATTTCCAGCAGCAATGCCATCAGTTAGTAAAGCCATTTTTTAGCCTCTTTTCCAAACGTTTCATACGAATCAAATAACATGTCCAGACGCGCATTGTAGTAGCAGTCACCTTCGCCAGCCTGTTTTGCAAGCGAACGAAGCCGGCTGGGATCCACGGTGATCCCGTAAAGATCATTAAGGTGGCCGACAAGATCCTCTATCTCAATCGCCTTAAGCTCCTCTACAATCTTCGAAATGAACAATGCCCCAGTAAACGAGCCATCTATGCGACAGAAGACGACCGAGTCGCCTAAGCGAGTCTTTTTCAAACCGCCATTAAGGTACCCCTCCGAAAGCACGGCCTCGAAAAACGACTGACCAAAGCCAAGCTCATCTTCAATGGAGTCGAGCTGATGAGCAAAGCCGGCATCTCGCAAGCTTTTAACGGTAAAAGGGGTTCCCTTTGGCATGAATCGTATGGCCTTGTTCACGTATTCGCGCATCATCCACGGTCGAATAGGGCAATCCAACTTAGCAAAAGGCTTGGTGGAACGATATTGCCTGTGCGAAATCTCGACCACATCGAAGGAACGCTTTCTCTTGTCAAGTTCCGATCTAAAAGCAGAATGAGAGAAAACATCTGGCCCGAACCCAGGCTCGTCCTCACTGAATCGGCTATGAGAATCAATGAGCCGCGCAAAGTAATCGTGCTCGTCAACGCCCTCCTTAAAGAGCAGCTTTTCAGAAACACGCCAGCCGACCCTATCGAGCAACTCATCTTGGGCGAGTTTTAGATTGAAGTCGGGAAACTCCACCTTGAACCTGTCCCTCACCAACGAGAAAGAACAGCATTCTCCTGCATTCCGCAGCTCTTCATTAAGAAAGCCTAGCTGGGCCGCATTGGGGGCTTCCTCCGCGATTAAGTATTGACCCCCTTGCCTATAGCGCTCAAATGGCGTAAGGAATTCGCCAACGAACATCGCTTCAGAAACGCCATACATATGCTCGTATTCTCGCGCGAGTGATCGAGCAGACGCTGGGCCGAAATCCACTATTATGTTCTTGACCTGGGCATCCCTATCGGCCTTACCAAACTGTACGAGCGGAAAATCCCCAACCACGAGACCAGGGGCGATGCAAAAACCCTGCTCAATCAAGCTAAAGAGCTCTGATTCGTTACGCACATCAATTTGCTCGCACGCGTTGAAAACACTCTCGTCGTTGAACAACTTAGCAACGCTTAACTCAACGTTTTTATCAACCCATTCGGCAAGCAATTTGCTCAATGGAGCAAAATCATATGCGTCAGCATCGTAGAACCTCAGCCTATTGCCGGGAAGGCCATCATCGTACCCGCTAACCAGAAAGCTTCCCTTATCCTTGATAAAGGAAGCAAATTTATGCATTGAATCAAATTGCAACCTCTCGGAGTCCTGCAACCCATGGCGAGTGAGCAACGCGCGATATTCGTCATAGAGTTCTCCCAGAGAGGCGCTTTGGTCGAATGCAATTGATCGAAGCAGGTAGTCAATAAGCTGACTGCGTTTAAGAACAACGCTCTCGCCACCTTCTAAAACTCCGCTATCGCTCGATGCCGCAACCTGCAAGAGAGCAGGCTCACCATCTTCGCCACTAGCCGGAGACGGCCTGTATGGCAGTTTGCCCGTTTTGGGTGCGTTGGATATTTCCTTAAGGAAACGGTACACACGCTCCGGTTGCCCCGTTTCCAAAAAGAACTGATCAGCATCAATATCGTAGGTTTCGAAGATGGAGAGAAAGCGTTCCTCCAAGATAAAAGGACGAGAAGCCATGATGTGTAACATCAGCTTCTGCATGGCATCTTTATTGAGACCGACCGATTCTGCGCACTCCTTGTATTTGGATCCGTTTAGCCGCATCTCCACCAATGGGCGCAAGTTCTCCGGCATTTCGGATATCCACTGATCAAGCGTTTCAACCTGAAACAGCAACTCGGTGGTTCGTTTGTCCGGGCGACTTACGACGTCAGTCGTTCCTTGGTATCTTTTCTCGGCGAGAACAGCAACTATCCCCCATGCGCCGCCACTAGGCACAGTCACGCTCGCCTGCGATGCTTCGCGCGGCAAGGTGGCAATGGCCGCTCTCACGCGACGCCAAATCAACTCTAAAAGCGTCTCATAAGTTTCATATAGATTACTTATGTTTTGTACCACGTTTTTGCAAACTTGAGCATGAGACGTATTCGGACGTTTGTAAGCGTCGGAAATCATTGGCAATAGAATGATTTTCAATTCGCCGCTTTCAAGAGGGTATTCCAATCGCTCGAACTCGCACTGCGCAGACCGCAGGACTGACATAACAGCAGGTGAATAGGTAGGCTCGATGCCTGATTTCAAACTATCTGCTTTGCGATTCGAAGAACTAGCGTCAATGCCATTACCCTTTCTCAGGCGCTCAATCCTGTCAAACGCCACGGCAGCAGCTTGAGGCAGCATTCCGAATGAATCGATAAGGGACTGCTCTCCCACACGCTCGATATCGCCGACAGTTTGCAACCCGAGCCTTGAAAGCCTTCTGACCTTCTGCTTTGGCAAACCCAGCACTTCCAAGCTGCAAAGAGAAACATCGTCCGCCTTGCGGCGGCAGAACGTTATCCCTTCGCGTTCACATAGTTGAGCGACATCGACGACTCTTCCGTATATATCGAAGACGAATAAGTCGGAACCCGACAGTTCCACAAGAGCGTGTAGCTGCTGCTCTGAAACCCCGTAACCTGGAAGCTTGGCGACAGACTCCAAAGCCTCCTCGACGGTTCTGCGCAGGTCAGCCTTGCCGGGCTCCTCCCTATCAATCGAAGAAAGACCGTGCACCAACTCCCTGACCGTCGCAAAACCCCTGTCAAGCAGTTTAAGCTCGCAATTTTTAGGCAAGCGCAAGGC
>CAVBAM010000045.1:0-8056 GCA_963593315.1 Candidatus Methanomethylophilaceae archaeon
CCCTTTGTCGTTTTGTGGGCTGGGGCTTGCTTGGTTTGTCGTTCTTGCCTTGCGGCCCCTGCTTTAGAAGAACAGCAGCGCGGCCGCGGCGGTGAACGCGAGCAGCACGATTGACGTGATGAGCGCGGCGGCGAAAGCGTTGCGGCCGGTGGTGAGCAGGGCGCGGAAGTTCACGGTCATGCCGAGCGCCGCCATGGCCATGCCCAAAAGCAGGTAGCTGACCTTCACCAGGGCGTCGAGCGTTTCCTGCCCAAGCGGGGCGAACGTGCCGATGACGCTGGCCGCGACGAATCCGACCATGAACCAGGGGATGGGCACCTTGCCTTTGCCGTCGCCGCCCGCGCCTTCGGACTTGCGGTACCAAATGCCGATGATGATGGCTGCCGGTGCCAGCAGAAGCACGCGCGAGAGTTTTGTGATGATGGCGATGTCGAGGCTCTCCCCGCCGCCGGTGCCGCCTGCCGCCACCGCGTGCGCGATCTCGTGCAGCGAGCCGCCGGCCATGACGCCGAACTGCGTGGCGTTCATCCCCAGCAGCGGCCCGACCGCGATGTCGACCAGCGTGAACAGCGTGCCCAGGATCGCGATGATGGCGACGGCCACCACTTTGTCCTCGGCTTGGCGCGTGGCGTTTCCCTTGTCGGTGGGCAGCTGCGAGGCGATGCCCATGACGGCCGCCGCGCCGCAGATGCCGGTGCCGGACGCGGTGAGGATGGCCAGGTGCTTGTCGACCCCGAAACGCCT
Organism: Candidatus Methanomethylophilaceae archaeon; assembly: GCA_963593315.1. Lineage (GTDB taxonomy): Bacteria > Actinomycetota > Coriobacteriia > Coriobacteriales > Eggerthellaceae > Senegalimassilia. Next base: position 745 of record CAVBAM010000045.1, read on the forward strand.
GGCCAGGTTGTAGGCGAGGAAAATGGTTCCCGTCACCACCACGCATGCCAGCGCGATGGTTTTCACGCCCGCCTGCGCAAGCGCGACCAAGTTGAGCTTGAAGCCGAGCAGGATGATGCCCGCGCGCAAAAACTTGTTCGAGATAAGCGCGATGCCGGGCTTGGCGTAATCGACGGCGGGCCGCGCAACCTGGCAGCAGATGCCTAGGATGAGCGAGATAACGAGCGCGCCGAGCACGGCAAGGTAGGGCAGCCCCGCCAGTAGGCTGCCGAGGATGGAGCACGCGAGCGTGAGCACGCAAGCGGCGGCGAATGGTTTGGAAAGAATTGTCTTAAGCATGTTGAGGAGGTTACCTAAACTTTACTTGCGGCGCAATGGGGAAAACCGAGCGAGTTTCTCGGGCTTGATGAAGAGGGGACCCTCGCCGCCGGGCAAGGGTCCCTTTGCGTTCAGGCGCTTCCTGCGTTACAGAACCTCGTAGAAGCGGATGTCCGGGTCGCCGGTATTCGGCGGCTTTTCGGGTATGATGGGCGCATCGAGGAACGAACCGCTGGCGAGGCGCCCGGTCTCGGCGAGGCGCCCGCCCCGTCGGCGCGGCACGCCAGCAGTGGCGGTGTGTCGCAGCGGAGCCGGCCCGTTCCCAAGCAGGCAGCGCGCGCAGGCGCGAAAACCGGAAAGGCGGACGTCATGCAAATCATGAGGAAATTGTTCGGCGGCCTGGCCATGAGCTGGCGCACGATCATCATCTTCGCGCTCATCGCCGGCGCGATCACCGGCGTCGTGGCGGTGCTTCCCTTCACGGAAAACACGTCGCTGCGCGATATCGCCATCTCCTACGAATGGTGGCTCATCTTCGCCTTCGTCATTGCGTCGAATTGCTCGAAGAATTGGGAGTCGGCGCTTAAGGTGTTCGTGTTTTTCCTGATCAGTCAGCCGCTTTGCTATGCCGTCGAGGTGATTATCTGCACGCTGGCCCCAGAACTGACGCCCAACCCGCTCACGCTCGACATGGCGCTGTACTACTACACCAGCATCTGGGGACCGATGACGCTGCTCACGCTGCCGGGCGGTTTCATTGCGTTCTATATTACGAAGCAGAATGCGTTGGGCAGTGTGATACTGGGACTTGGCAACGCCATTCAGGCCATCTTGGGTGTCTACTACCTGACGACCATGATTCAGAATCCGCCGTATCACCTGCTCACCGTCATCGTATGCTTTGCGTCCATCTTCGTGATGACGATGAGCATGCAGCGCGAGCGCAAGAACCGCGCCATCGCGCTTGGCGTGACCGTGGCGGCGGCCGTCCTCGTCGTCGCTTTCGTGTTCGTGCGCAACGGCATGCCGGGGGCGTAAGGGGAGGCGGCGCCGGCGGATGGCCCTCGCTAGGCGCGTTGTGCGAGCCGCAGGGGCTTTGCGAGTTCAAAAACATCGCCAAGTGCGTAGGTTTTCAGGCAATGGTCGAGTAGGAGCTCCTGGGGAAGATTCTGACCTGGGGAAACGCAGCAGCATGAAAGCCTCTACTCGGCCGAACCCGGGAAACCTACGCACTTGGCGCACTAAATTTCGGCGGCGAGAGGGTATTTCTGCAGTCCCCGTGCTTCCCTTACGCTTTCTCCGCTTGGATCAGGTCGATCATCTCCTGCGCTGAATGAACGCCGAGCTTTTGGTAGATGTGCTGGCGATGCGTGCTGACGGTGCTTTTCGACAGGCACAGCTCCTCCTGCACGTAGGGGAGGTTGCGTCCCTTCGCGAACAGAATCATAACCTCGCCCTCGCGCTCGGTCAGGCCGTAGCGATTGATGACGGCGCGGCAGCGATCCTGGAAGTGCTGCTTGCGTTCGGTCGGCATGATGCTCAGGGCGCGGGCGAGGGCGTTTTCGGTGAACACGAAATTGTTCACTAGCACGATCAGGCACACGCAGATGCAGGCCGTTACGAACGCGCGCTGCGCATCGAGTCCCGCGCCGTACCATAGCCAGCGTCCGATAAGCATTCCGACAAGCGGCCCTGTTGACCAGGCCGCGCGAATGATGCCGAACGCGAACAAGCACGACGTCTGATATCGGCGGCACAGTCCCGATATCAGCAGCCACATCCCCATTCCCAGGCATTGGAATGCCGCCACGTCGATGGCGAGCGGAATGAGTGGGGAAATGCCGGCGAGTAAGAGCGGGGCGGGTACCAGCAGCGCGCCGATCATCAGGAACAGGAAGACCATGCGGTAGCAGATTTCCGGCCCGCGAATGCCCGATTTGGTGATCAACGCAAGCGCGATCGCCATGGTCCCCAGGGCCGTCAGCGTGGTCACGACTCCCTGCGCAATGGCATAGGGGACGACGCTGCCCGTCGCGAATTGGCCCATCTGCATGTACAGCGTGCGCGAAAGCTCGTAGGATGCGCCGGTTATCAGCATGGTGAGGGAAAACGCCGCCATGAGCTCGCGTAGTTGCCGCCGCTCCGCCGGATCGCTCGTTTCGGTCTGCCGCGGCAAGGCGTTGACTTGCTTCTTGTCCATCTTCAAGTTGCTCACGCCATAGAACAGGAAGGCGGCGGCAACCGGTCCCAGGCTTGCGCAGAAGATAACCGCTTCGAGCCTTCCGAAAAACAGGAACACGAGAAACAGCAAGGTGGATGACAAGTAGCCGATGGCGATGGTTGCCGCCGACTGCTTCAGCGACAGCATGCCCAAGACAGCTCCGAAGTTCATGAGGAACAGGGCGCTGAACACACCCGTTCCGATTCCGTACGCGGTGAGGAAAGCGCTGCCGGCAAGCCCCGCTTCGTTCTCGATGCCTGCGCCGAGGACGAGCAACGTGCTTATGGCGAGGCCTGCCGGAAACACGATGCGGGCCGCAACGGATCCGAGGATGCGGTCGAACTGCTTATGGAAGATGCCGCACAGCGCCAGCGTGATGGTCGTGGCGATGATGGAGAGCAGGTAGGACTGGTCAAGAGCCGTCTCGTATGAGGGCAGCCCCTTGTACATGTTCATGCACTGGAACGCCGCGAGCGGCCAGGCGAGCGAGCATCCGAGCGCGATGCCGATGCCCCAGATGGCCGGAGTAAGCAGCGCTTGGACGTTGCGGGTGGGCGCTGCGGTGACTTTCGCTTTTTCGATTCGGGCGCGCTTGCCGCATGCGCCGCTGCGCTTGCCGTCGCCCGCCCCGGTCGCGGATCCGCTATTGGCGCTAATGCTGCCGCCGTGGCCCTTCGCCGTTTGGCGTGCCGATTTCGTCTCTTTCTCCCCCAAGAAAGCCCCCTCGAACAGAGTTACCTCGTCGCTTGCCATTATAGGTGCGTTTTGCGCCGCGAGGGTGAAACGGGTTAGCGCTTCTACAAAACCGCAGGTCAAATGTCTCATGCATATCGCACGATATTGCAGAATCGTCCCTCGTGCCCGATTTTCGGCGCCCGATGGCCGCGTATCTTCGGTTTCGCAAGGGCGCGGTAGACGGGGCGCAGGCGGTGAGGGCCGCCATCCCGTTGCTCCATCGGGTTCGGTCGATGGCGACAATCCGCGCAAGGACGAGTAAGCAAGAAGGAGGAGGAATATGGGAAAGCTCACCATGACGCGCCGCACGTTCGCGAAGATGGCCGCCGCCACCGCAGCGGCAGCAGCCGTCGCGGTGCCCGTCGGCGCGGCGCTGGCCGAGTCATCCACGAGCAGCTCCAGCAAGGCAGGCGAGACCAAGCGCGTGCGTTCCTGCTGCCGCGGTTGCGGCAAGATGGAATGCGGCGTGTGGGTGGTTGTCGAGAACGGTCGTGCCATCCGCACCGAGGGCGACGAGAGCGCGTTCCATTCCATGGGCAACCACTGCGCGAAGGGCCAGGCGTCGCTGCAGGCGGCATACCACCCCGATCGCCTGTACCACCCCATGAAGCGCACGAGTGCTCGCGGCGAGGACGATCCCGGTTGGGTGCGCATCACATGGGACGAGGCGATGACCACTATCGCCAGCAAATTGACCGAGACGATGGAGCGCTACGGCGGCGAGGCGATCTTCGGCATGTCGGGTACGTCGCGCATCTGGGGCATGTTCGCTTACGGCGCGCTCGGCCAGTTGGTCGGCAGCCCGAACATGGCCATCCCGTGGCAGGTATGCAAGGGCCCGCGCTTCTTCGCCGGCGCACTGAATTCGATGATGCAGTCGTCGTGGATGGAAACGGTCGGTCGCCCGAAGGTCTATACGTCTTGGGGCACCGGCCCGGAAATGTCGAACTACGACGACAGCTGCCGCACCGTGGTCGACGTGGCGGAGAAGGCTGACACGCACATCGTCGTCGACCCGCGCATGACCAATCTGGGCAAGGAAGCCGACATCTGGTTGAACCTGCGCCCCGGCACCGACGGCGCCATGGCGATGGGTTGGCTGAACATCCTGATCGAGAACGACCTGTACGACGACCTGTTCGCCAAGAAGTGGACGAACGGCCCGTTCCTCGTGTGCAACGACATCGAGCCGTCCGGCTTCGAGGACTATCGCTTCACGTCGGGCACCTACGAGGTGAAGACGCGCCTGCTGAAGGAATCGGACCTGAAGGAAGACGGCGACCCGCATAAGTTCATGGTGTGGGATAACCTGAACAACCGCCTGACGTATTACGATTGCAATACGGGCTGCTGGGAAGGCGAGACCTGGACGCCTGCCACCAAGGGCAAGGACGGCCAGCAGGAGCATCTGGTCCCCGGCGTGTCCCAGGGTTTCGTTCCCGACCCGACGCCGTTCGATCCGGAGATCGACCCGGCGCTGTACGGCGAGTTCACCGTCGAGCTGAAGGACGGCCGCAGCTCGAAGGTCAAGCCCGTGTGGGAGTACTTCGTCGAGCGCGTTTCCGAATACACGCCCGACCGCGTGAGCGAGATCACCGGCGTGCCCGCCGACACCATCAAGCAGGCCTGTCTGATCCATGCCAATCGCATCGACCCCTCGACCGGCTACGGCAACGGCGGCATTCAGTACCAGCTGGCCATCGAACACAGCTGCAACGCCATCGCCATGTGCCGCGCCATGGACTGCTACATCGGCCTGTCCGGCAACTGGGACGTCCCGGCCGGTCATCGCGGCGGCACGCAGGGCGACTTCGTGTTCAAGGCGGGCCTGGGCGCCGTGGCTCCGGGCATTCCCAACATTTCGCAAGATACGTTCAACAAGACGCTCGGCATCGAGGATTACCCGCTTTTGGGCTGGTGGCAAGGCTGGGCCGACGACGCAACCATCTGGAAGGCCATCGAAACCGGCGATCCGTATCCGGTGAAGGCCGGCTGGTGCTCCACGGGCGACTTCATGTGCATGTCGAACTCGCTGCAGAAGTGGCGCGCGTTCCCCAATCTCGATTTCTTCATCTGTCAGGATCTGTGGAAAACCCCGACGGCTGGCATGGCCGACATCCTGCTTCCCGCGCAGCATTGGCTCGAGACCGATTGCCCGCGCTTGAGTCAGGGCCCCTCCGGCGGCGAGGGCGCCACGGTGCGCGCCATCGAGCCTCCGGCCGACACGCTGCACGACATCGAGATCGCCACGATGATCTACAAATATATGGGTAAGCAGTGGGGTCCGGACGAGAACAAGTGGCCGAGCCGCACGGAGAACCTCGACATCATGCTGAACACGGGGCGCTCCGGCCCTGCGACCACGTGGGAGGAATACAAGGAGGACTTCGAGCAGAACGGCTGGAAGGACGCGAAGGTGATTGCGCCGCAGACGTGGGGCACCTACCGTCGCTACGAGACCGGCATGATGCCGCTGAAGGCCTTCGGCGACAAGGTCGCCACCGAGGAGTTCGCCAAGCCCGGTTTCGGCACGCCGACGCGCAAAATGGAGCTGTGGAACACGCGAATCGAGACGTTCATGCCCGACGATACCGAGGATTTGCTGCCCACGTATAAGGAGCCGCCGCTGTCGCCGATCGCCAATCCCGAGATGAACGAAAAGTACCCGTTCACCGCCACGACCGGCCGCCGCATCCCGGTGTACTTCCACTCCGAGCATCGTCAGCTGCCGTGGTGCCGCGAGATGTGGCCCGCCCCGCGCATCGAAATCAACCCGCAGGATGCCGCGCGCCTGGGCATCGAGCAGGGCGATTGGGTATGGATCGAGAATGACAACGGCAAGATCCGCCAGGTTGCCGACCTGTATCACGGCGTGGCGCCCGGCGTGGTGAACCTCGAGCATCAGTGGTGGTTCCCCGAGCTCGATCAGGCCGACAAGGGCTTCGACCTGTGCGGCTGCAACTGCCTGGTGACCACCGGCAAGGGGTATCAGGACCGCATTTCGGGCACCAGCTACCTGCGCGCGTATCCGGTGAATATCTACAAGGCGACGGCGGAGAACAGCCCGTTTGGGAATCCGGTTCCCTGCGACCATAAGGGCAACGAGATCATCCACGATGCGTCCGACCCGCGTCTGAAGGAATGGCTGCCGGACTACGACCTGCACAGCGAAGCGTAAAGGAGGACGCTGATCATGTCTCATTATGCAATCGTGACGGATTTGAACCGTTGCGTTGGTTGTCTGGCTTGCAGCGTCGCCTGCAAGGCGTTGAACAACGTGCCCATCGGCAATTACTGGAATAAGACGCTGCGCATCGGGCCGAACCCGAAAGACGGCGGTTGCGGCACCTGGCCCGACATCGAGATGTACTTCATGACCGTGCAGTGCCAGCACTGCGCCGACCCGGAATGCGTGAAGGTGTGCCCCACCGAGGCGAGCCACGTGGCCGCCGACGGCACCGTGCAGATCGACAAGAGCAAGTGCATCGGCTGCCAGTTCTGCGCCATGAGCTGCCCTTACGGGGTCCGCTACCTCAACGAGGAGGAGCGCGTGGTGGAGAAGTGCACGCTGTGCGAGCAGCGCATCGCGCAAGGTGAGCTGCCGGGCTGCGTGGCGCAGTGCGGCGGTCGCGCCCGCTTCTTCGGGGACCTGGACGAGGGTATCGACTCGTTCGAAGCGCCCTGGGTGGTCGATGTGACCAAGGGCGATCCCAGCTATGACAAGACGGTGAACAACCGCATCACGCTCAAGGAATGCGTGCAGGACTATAAGGAGTCGGACATGCATCACCTGCCGAACGTGGGGAACAACCCGTCGTTCGTCTACATCCTGCGCAACCGCGATTGGAAGGGGGAGGAATAATGGTGAAGTTGGTATCCCCCTGCATAACGGTGGGGCGCGCTTGCTGTCGAGTTTTGGCTGTGGAAGGCGGTGAGTTCTGATGGAACTGCAATGGCCTCTGATCCTTTTCACGACCTTGACCGCGTGGGCGTGCGGCGTGTTCGGCGGCGCCGGCGTGCTGGCCTTGAAGGGCGCGG
>CAVBAM010000046.1:0-8035 GCA_963593315.1 Candidatus Methanomethylophilaceae archaeon
GCACCGAGTGCGCGTACGGCAGCACGGGCGACGCGCGGAGCCTCGACGGTCATCCTCGCCAAAGCAATCGACCCTGCATCGGCGTTTTCCCAGAACGGCGTGCGCACGGGCCCCGGGCACAGGGCGGTCACATGCACGCCATGGGGTTTCAGCTCGACGCGCAAAGCCTGGGAAAACGACTGGACGAACGCCTTCGAAGCGTAATACGTCGCCATATACGGTCCGGGAACGAACCCCGCGACGCTGGCGACGTTCAAAATGCCGCCGTGGCCACGAGCTGCCATGTCGGGAGCGAACGCCAGGCACAGCTCCATGAGCGCCATGTCGTTGGTCTGCACGAGCGCCCGCTGCCTGGATAGATCGCTCTGCACGAACGGGGCGTCGTAACCGAAGCCTGCATTGTTTACGAGCACTTCCACTTGCAAGCCGGCCGTCTCAATCTCGCCAACCAACTTGCCGGTTGCGCCCGGCTCGGCCAGGTCGGCCACGAAGACGCAGGTTTGCACGCCGAATTCGGACGACAGCTCCCGCGCAAGCGCATCGAGCTTGCTGCGAGATCGCCCCACCAGCGCCAACGCGTTGCCGGCGCGCGCGAATTCCCGCGAAAGCTCCCGCCCTATTCCGCCCGCGGCCCCGGTTATCAGCACGCAAGGCGCGCCCGTCTCCGCGCTCTCCTCTCCGGAGCCGGCGCCGGCGCCGGAGACGTTTTCCGTAAGCACCATGAACAGTCTCTTCCCGCTCCAGCCAAGCACTAACGGCCCGAACGCGTCGTGAGCGAAAACGGCCCAGCCGTTCTCGCAGAGCCTTTAAGCCTGCGCGGCTGAGCACCACGTCAACAAGCCCGAGCAACCCGCAAGCACATCGCGATAAGTATCGTCGAAGTTGCCGGTGAACCAGGGGTCGGCGACATCCGCGGCGGCGTCGCTAGCCGCGCGCACGGCCTTCGCGTCATACGCGTCAACCAGCACAACGCCGTCTTCGCCCACAAGCCCCGCACCGGGGGCAAACGCCAGCAAGCGAACGAACCTGCCTTCCGGAAGCGTGCCAAAAATCCCCTTGAGATGTCGCTCGTTCTCGTCGTCCATATACACGAACAAGTCCCACTCGCCGTACTCCTCGCGCCGCACCTTACGCGCACGATGGGGCACGACCGGCACGCCCACCTCGCGCAGCTTCCCAACCGTTCCGCGATGCGGCGTGCTGCCGATCTCGTCGTTGGTGGTTGCCGCCGAATCGATCAGAAAGTCTGCCTGCCTCCCCGCGCGATTCACCAAATCCTGCATGACGCACTGAGCCATCGTCGATCGGCAGATGTTGCCATGGCATATGAACAAGATGCGTTGCACGTAAAACTCCTCTGCAAGCTCAATGGGTTGTTGACGTCTAAGCCCGGCCGTTTGCGCTCCGTGCTCATTCCTCACCAGCAACGTTTTTCCGGGCCGCCTTCAATTGCGAGCGTTGCCGCTTGTCCGCCAGCCGACGCTCCCTGCTACGGCGGGGAACCTTCGTTTTGCGGCGAACTTTCGGCGGTATGGCACGAGCGGTGAATTCCTCCCGAAGCTTCTGCAAGCAAAGCTGCCTATTGCGAAATTGGCTACGGGACTCGCGGCTTACCACCGTGATTCCGCTGGGCGCATGCGTCATACGAACCGCGGAATCGGTCGTGTTCACGCATTGACCACCTGGCCCAGACGCGCGAAACACCTGGACGTCGCACGCGCTTGCGATTTCATCAGCCGAAAGCCGTGCCCATTCGGCATATTGGCGATAGCTATGTTCAAGCGGTTTATCCATGCGCACCATCATAACAAAACGGAGCCTATCGATACCGCGCCTCGGAAACAAACGGGGCGAGGCCGAGCAACCAACCCGACCCCGCCCCGAACGCAAGCACGAATTGCGCCTTGGCTATTCCGCCAGCTGCCTGAGCACGTACTGCAAAATGCCGCCATTGGCGAAGTACTTGCCCTCGGTCGGCGTGTCGATGCGTACCGTAGCCTTGAAGTTGATTTCGGACCCATCCGGCTTCACGGCGCTCACGTCAACCACGCCGGGGTTCGGCAGGCCTTCGGAGAAGTCCACCGCCCCCACCGTATACAGCTCCGAGCCATCCAGCCCTAGGCCCTCGGCGCTTTCGCCTTCAGCGAACTGCAGGGGCATCACGCCCATGCCGATCAGGTTCGAACGATGGATACGCTCGAAGCTTTCCGCAAAAGCGGCACGAATGCCCAGCAGCATGGGACCCTTCGCCGCCCAGTCGCGCGAAGACCCCGATCCGTACATCTTGCCCGCGACCACAACCAGCGGCACGCCCGCGCGCTCGTAATCCATGGCCGCATCGAACAGCGGCGTCACCTCGTCGGACAGGAAGTCGCGCGTCCAGCCGCCGCGCTTGCCGCAGGCCAGCTTGTTCAGCAACTTCACGTTGGCGAAGGTGCCGCGCATCATCACCTCGTGGTTGCCTCGACGGGCACCGTAGGTGTTGAAGTCGGCCGGAGCGACGTTGCGCTCCTCAAGGTACTTCGCAGCCGGGGAATCCGCCGCGATGGAACCGGCCGGGGAGATATGGTCCGTGGTGATGAAGTCACCCAAAAACGCCAAGGCCCGCGCACCCTCGATCGGCTTCGAGGGCTCGGGGATCTTGCCCATGCCGTCGAAATACGGGGCCCTGCGCACATACGTGGAGGCCTCGTCCCACGCGAACGTGTCCGACGGCTCGCTGCCCAGCTCCTGCCATGCCGCGTCGCCGTCATACATGCCGCGCGAGCCCTCCGCGAACAAATCCTTCGTCGCGTACTTCTCCAACAGCTCGGCAACCTCGGCATCGCTCGGCCAAATGTCGGCAAGCTTCACCGGCGTGCCATCCGCGCCCTCACCCAGCACCGCGTTCGGAAGGTCGACGTCCATGGTGCCCGCCAGGGAATACGCGATGACCGTCGCCGGAGAGGCCAGGTAGTTTTGCGACACATCGGGGGAAATGCGCCCCTCGAAGTTGCGGTTGCCGGAAAGCACGCTCGCTAGTTCGAGGTCGTCGGCAACCTCGTGCATAGCCGGCAGCACCGGGCCTGAATTGCCGATGCAGCTCATGCAGCCGAAACCGCAGGTATGGAAGCCAAGCTGGCGAAGGCCGTCCAGCAAACCGGCGCGCTCGAGCAGAAGCTCGGTCGCGTGGCTGCCAGGAGCCAGAATGCACTTCACCCAGGGCTTGGGGGACAAGCCAGCTTCGGCGGCCTTCTTGGCAACCAGGCCGGCCGTCAGCATCATGGAAGGGTCGGTCGCCGTCGTGCAGCTCGTCACCGCCGCAATGGCCAGCGCGCCATGGCCGATCTCGCAGTCCTGGCCGGCAACGGTCACCGTCTCGGTTTTGCCCCTATCCAGGCCGCGCTCGTCGCAAATGGCGCGGAAGCGCTGCTGCGCATCGGTCAGGGAAATGCGGTCGTGCGGGCGGCTCGGGCCGGCGATGCAGCGGTCGACGCTACCCAGGTCCAGCTCAAGAACGTCGGAGTAGACGCGCTCGGGCGCCGCGGGGTCGTTCCAGAAGCCCTGCGCCTTCGCATAGGCCTCGACCAACGCCACCTGCTCCTCGCTGCGCCCGGTCAAGCGCAGATAGTCCAGCGTTTTGTCATCCACGGGGAACAGCGTGCACGTGGCGCCGTATTCGGGCGTCATGTTGGAGATGCACGCACGCTGCGTGGCATTAAGGCTGTCGAGGCCGGGGCCGAAGCATTCCACGAAGCAGCCGACCACACCCTTGGCGCGCAGCATCTTCGCAAACGCCAGCGCAACGTCCATTGCCGCCACGCCTTCGGAAAGCTCACCCGTCAGGTGGATGCCGACGACCTTCGGAACCAGCGTGGTGATCGGCTGGCCAAGCGCCGCAGCTTCCGCCTCGATGCCGCCGACGCCCCAACCAAGCACGCCGATGCCGTTGGCCGTGGGCGTATGGCTGTCGGTACCCACCAACGTGTCGAAGTACACCGTCGGGTTTTCGCCCTCCGGCGTTTTCACGCCGGCCGCCGTCGAAGTCATGGCGACATGCGCGAACTGCTCGATGTTGAGCTGGTGGCAAATGCCCGCTCCCGGCGGCACAATCCGCACGTTCTCGAACGACTTCTGAGCCCATTTCAGGAAGTTGTAACGCTCGGAGTTGCGATGGAACTCCAGCTCCATGTTCTTCTGCATGGCCGATGCGCATCCGGCCTCGTCGGCGATAACCGAGTGGTCGATGACCAAATCGCACGGGATTTGCGGGTTGATCTTCTTCGGGTCCCCGCCGAGCTGCTCGCACGCTTCGCGCATCACCGCGAAGTCCACGAACACCGGCACGCCCGTGAAGTCCTGGAACAGCACGCGCGCCGGGCTGAACTCGACTTCCGAGCCCACCTCGCCCGCGACGCCGGCGCTGACGATGCGCTGCGAAAGATCGGCGGCCGCATCAGGCGACTCGGCATTGCGCAGCACGTTTTCCAGCAGCACCTTTAACGCATAGGGCAGCTTTTCGGAACCCTCGATGCCCGCAACAGGATAGTACGTATACGCGCCCTCCCCCACTTTCAACGTGGAGGCGTAGTTCTCGTTATTCATTGATCCCCCTCTTCGGCGGCTCGCGCCAAACGCAAGCCGCCGCGTCGATGCGCTTTCCTTAAGCAAGGTCCTTCACGGCCGCTACCAGCGTTTCCGTGAACTCGGTGCAACTCGCGGCCGCGGCCGAGCTGCCGGTGGCCTTGCGGATGTCGCCCGTCAGGACGCTGCCGTCCGCATAGACGGCGCGGACGGCGCGACGAATGCGCTGCGCCGTCTCCATTTCACCCAGATGGTCGAGCATCATCGCCGCCGACATGATTTCCGCCGTGGGGTTGGCCTTGTCCTGGCCGGCGATATCGGGCGCGCTGCCGTGCACGGCCTCGAACACCGCGTATTCCTTGCCGATGTTCGCACCGGGCGCGATGCCCAGACCACCGACAAGGCCCGCCGCCAGGTCGCTTGCGATGTCGCCGTACAGGTTCGGGAACACCACCACATCGAACTGAGAGGGATCGATGACCATGTTCATGCAGAAGGCGTCGATGATCTTATCGTCGAACGCGATGGATCCCTCGTAACCCTTCGCCACCTCGCGCGCCTCGCGCAGGAACAGACCGTCCGAGAACTTCATGATGTTCGCCTTGTGCGCCGCGGTCACCTTCCTGCGACCATGCTTGACGGCATAATCAAAGGCGTATTGAACGATATCCTTGGTAGCCGATACCGAAATGGGCTTGATGGAAATGCCTGAATCAGGGCGAATGACGCCCGCTCCCTCGTCTGCGCACAGCTGGATCAGGCGCTTCGCGCCATCGGAGCCTTCCTCGAACTCGACACCGGCATACAGGTCCTCGGAATTCTCTCGAACGATGACCAGGTCAACGTCGTCGTAGCGCCCGCCGGCACCCGGCATCGACACCACGGGGCGCAGGCAAACATACAGCTGCAGCGTTTTGCGCAGGGCAACGTTCACGCTGCGGAAGCCCGTCCCGACCGGAGTGGTGCACGGACCCTTGATGGCGACCTTGTTGCGCTTCACCGCTTCAACGGTCGCATCGGGAAGCGGCGTGCCCGTCTTCTCGGCACACGCGGCGCCCGCCTCGGCAATCTCCCAGGCAATATCCGCGCCTGCAGCCTCAACAACCTGCTGCATCGCAGCGGAAGTCTCCAAACCGATCCCGTCGCCCGGAATCAACGTTACCGTATGCTTAGCCATACTCACTCCTCTCTCTTGCGCAACCTTGCCGCAGTCGGGCCAAGGCGAACCGACGGGTCCCGCCAGTTCAACGCCAACCGACGAGTCAAGAAGCCCGCCGGCCCTTCGTTTGCGTTTGAACAGTTCCCCCGCATACCCTGCGGGCGGGTTCAGAAGCAAACAGGCTGCGCCGAAGCGCAGCCTGAGGTTCCCAATTCTATGAGCGCTGCGCGTTGTCGATAATCGCTTGCGCTTTTCGCTTCAATGCGCCTTTGCCATTATGCGCATCGAACGACATCCTTTCGATTAACGATTCCCGAACGTGCTCCGAAAGCTTGCCGGCGGCAAAACCATCGACCGCGTTGAGCATGTCGTTAAACTCGACATCGCCGTGATAGCACTGAATCGCTTCCTCGATAAGCGGCCAACAACGCTCGGAACGATTCTCCGTCGTGGCGGCATACGCGCACAAGAAGCGCATCGCGGCCAGACGCACGAATCCGCTCTCCTCGTCGAATAGGGCCGTTTCCGCACCAGGAAGGGCTTTCTCGCAAAGGCGCGCATCTTTCGGCACCATAAGCGTCAGAATATCAAGGCATTCCCAACGCGTCTGAGCCTCCGTGCAGTTCAGGGCGTCGACGATTTGAGCCGAGTAGGGGCTCATAAGGTCTGGATGCAAACGGGCGACATAGGAAAGCGAAGAGGCTGCGCTCTGACGAGCACGGCGCGACGACGCTTGTAGCGCGTCAACGAGATCTTCAAGCTTGCGGTCGTTTCCCATCGCCTCTTCTGCAGTTTGTTGAGCTTCCTGCGAGATTTCCGCCACGTGATCAGTCCTCCAAATAGCGCGTATTGTTCCCCATCATTATACCGTGCGGAAAAACAGCACGCCGCCGACGCTCACAATTAACACGGCGGCAAACTAGGCATCCGAGGAGCACCGATAGGCATAATGCACCACTCCGATCGACAACAAGCGAGTCCAATAACGCAAAAAGCCCCCGCATACGGCAGGGGCTTTGAAACGCACTTCAGGAGCAATTAGGCGCGCAGGTCAACACCGAGTTCGGCCTTAACCAAATCAAACGCGGCGTCGATCGCCTTGTCCATATCGTAGTACTTGTAGCCACCAAGACGGCCGGCGAAGACCACGTCGCCCTCTTCCTTAGCCAGCTCCACGTACTGCTCGTAGAGCTTGGAGTTGCGCTCGTCGTTGATCGGGTAGTACGGCTCGTCGCCGGGCTTCCAATCGGCCGGGTATTCACGCGTGATGACGGAAACAGGAGACTCCTGCTTCTCGAAATGCTTGTGCTCGATAATGCGGGTGAAGGGAACCTCGCGCTCGGTGTAGTTCACCACCGCGTTGCCCTGCCAATTCTCACACTCAACCGTTTCGTTCTCAAAGCGCAAGCTGCGATACTCAAGCGTACCCAGCTTGAAGTCGAAATACTCATCGATGGGACCGCAATAGATGATGCGATCGGCAATGCCCTCATTGGCGGCGACAAACTCGCGATATTCCGTATTCAGCAGGATCTCGGTATCGCCGAACATGCGCTCGACCATAGCCGTGTAACCACCCATGGGAATGCCCTGCCAACGATCGTTGAAGTAGTTATTGTCGTAGATGAAGCGCACCGGCAGGCGCTTGATGATGCTCGGCGGAAGCTCAGTGCAGCTACGACCCCACTGCTTTTCGGTGTAACCCTTGATCAGCTTCTCGAAAACATCTTTGCCGATAAGGGAAAGAGCCTGCTCTTCAAGGTTCTTAGGCTCCCCATCGCCAATCTGCGCCGCGGCATCAGCCTTCTGCTGCTCGATGATCTGACGAGCCTCCTCGGGGGTTTTAATGCCCCACATTTTGGAGAAGGTGTTCATGTTGAACGGCAGGTTGTACAGTTCGTCCTTGTAACGGGCAACGGGGCTGTTCACGTAGTTATTAAACTCAGCGAACTGGTTCACGTAGTTCCACACCGGACGAAGCGAGGTATGGAAGATATGAGCTCCATAGCGATGGACATTAATGCCCTCAACGTCCTCGGTGTAGATATTGCCGGCGATATGATCGCGACGATCGATAACCAAGCAGCTCTTACCGAGCTTCGAGGCTTCGTGGCAGAAAACGGCGGAAGAAATACCAGCACCGACAACCAGATAGTCATAATGAGACTGCTGCATCAAGGTTCCCCTTTTTCGAGTTGAATCCAATAGGAAAAGGGTACCAAAAGACGAACGCCCCCGGGCTCATGCCCGGGGGCGTTCCATCAAGCGCATAGAAAAGCGCCCTCCGCGAGCGCGACGCCCTGGCCTCCCACG
>CAVBAM010000047.1:0-7765 GCA_963593315.1 Candidatus Methanomethylophilaceae archaeon
TGCCAGCTCATTGAAACACCGCTTCTGAACTGCGTGAACTTCGAAACGCTCATCGCCACCAAGGCCGCCCGCGTCTGCCTGGCGGCCGGCGGGCGCCCCGTGGCCGAGTTCGGCCTGCGTCGCGCCCAGGGCGCCGGCGGCGGGCTGTGGGCCAGCCGCGCGGCCGTGGTGGGCGGGTGCGCATCCACGTCCAACGTGCTCGCGGGCAAGCTCTTCTCCATCCCGGTGTCGGGTACGCACGCGCACTCGTGGGTGATGTCTTTTCCCGACGAGCTTTCGGCGTTTCGCGCCTATGCCCGGGAATTCCCGAACAATTGCGTGCTGCTCGTGGACACCTACAACGTCGAGCAGGGCATTAAAAATGCCATCACCGTCGGGCTTGAAATGCGCGAGCGGGGCGAGAAACTCTCCGCCATCCGCATCGACTCAGGCGACTTGGCGTGGCTGGCGAAGATGGCGCGGCGCATGCTCGATGCGGCCGGCCTTGACGACTGCGGCATTGTGCTGTCCAACGACCTTGACGAGCATACCATCCGCTCCATCTTGGACGAGGGCGCGCCGGTGGACAGTTGGGGCGTGGGCACGAAGCTTGCCTGTGCGTTCGACCAGCCCACGCTCGGCGGCGTCTACAAGCTTTCCGCCACACGCGCCCCGGGCCAGAAGGCTTGGACCGATTGCCTGAAAATCAGCGAATCGGCCGCCAAGCTCACCGTGCCCGGCGTGCTCGACGTGCGCCGCTACTTTGCCGAAGACGGCAGCATTGCCGGCGACATGGTTTTCGACGTAAATGCGGGCGTGGGGGAGCGCGAGGTTATCGTCGACCCGGTGGACGACCTGCGGCAGAAGAACCTTGCCGGCAAGCGCTACGAGCTTCTGCTCGAACCTCTGGCGCGCGCGGGCGAAGTTGTGCTGCCGTCCGATCGCCGCGACGCGCTGGCGGCCCAGGCGCGGGCCCGTGCAGGGCTTGCCAGCCTCGACGAAAGCCAGAAACGCATGCTCAACCCGCATACCTACCCGGTCGGGTTGGAGTATGGTCTTTGTGAACGCCGCCGGGCGCTTGTCGGGAAGCTTCGCGGTATCGCGTAGGATGATATTCAACGTAACGCCGCTTTGTGCGGCGAATGAAGTGAGGGGGTGCGTATGATCAGGATCGTGTGCGATTCGGTCGCGTCCATTCCGCAGGAATTGGCGCAAAAGCTGGATATCCAAGTCGTTTCGCTCTACGTGCAACGAAACGGCGTCGAATACGTCGACGCCACCATGGATTTGGACGAATTCTACGCCGACATCTACGACATGATCGACGACATCCCGACGTCGAGCCAGCCGTCGCAGCAAGCGCTCGAGGACGTGTTCGAGGAAGCGGCCCAGGCCGGAGACGAGGTGCTCGGCATCTTCATTTCCACGGGGCTTTCCGGCGCCCACGACGGGGCTCTGCGCGCCATTCGCGCCGTCGCCGCGCGCAACGCCGGCTTCCGTTTCCGCATGGTCGATTCCACGTCGTGCGGCTACGACGAGGCCTGGCCCATCCTGGAGGCCGCCGCAGCGCGTGCCGTGGGGGCTGACCTGGACGAATGCGCGAAGGTCGCGGCGCACGCCGTGGGGCGCACGCGTTTTCTGTTCACGCCCGAATCGCTCACGTTTTTGCAGAAGGGCGGGCGCATTGGGGCGGCCGCGGCGCTGATCGGCAACCTCATCCAGCTCTCGCCGGTGCTCAGCGTGCGCGACGGTACCGTCATCACCGCCGCGAAGGTGCGCACGCGCAAGAAGGCGCTCGACAAGATCGCCGCAATCTTGCGCGCCGACATCGCCGAGCACGGGCTGGTGGACATCGTCGTGCACTACATCGGCGACAAAACTCCTGCGGTGAAGTGGGCGCACGAGGTGATCGAGCCTATGATCGGTCACGCGGTGCAGGTGCTTCCCGTCAGCCCCGTCATCGGGCTGCACGTCGGCCCTGCCGTGGGCATCGCCTACCAGTGCGCGAACACCATTGCCGGCAAGCTGACCGGCCCCGCGGAACCCCTGGTGCTCAGCGCTTAAAGCCCGCGTGGCGCACCCCGTGGCGAAACGCTTCGTTGACGGTATGGTTTTTCGCCCCGCGCGTGCCATCGCAGGGTGCATGATAGGGGCGAAGGGTGCGCTGTGCAGCCTTCGCCGCTTGCTTTGATACTACAACTGTGCGCCGCCGCATCCGTCGGCGCCGTGCAAGATGGAAGGAGCTTGATGGAAGCTCAACACAAATGCAATTTGATTATCGATTCCTGTTGCGATCTGCCTTTCGAGGTGATCGACCGCCCCGGTATCGAGTTGTTGCAATTCCCGTATATCGACGAAGCCGGTGAACACGCCGACGATTTGTACCAGACCATCACGCCGCACGAGTTCTACGAGGGCATGCGGGCTGGCTCGAAGCCTTCGACGGCGCAGGTGCCCGTCACCACGTTCACTGACGTGTTCACGCGCGCCATCGAAAGCGGCGTGCCCACGGTTTACTTGAGCTTCACGAGCGGCCTTTCCGGCAGCTTCAACACGGCGCTGCTCGTGCGCGACCAGCTGATTGCCGAACATCCCGAAGCCGAGCTGTACGTGGTGGACACCTATCTGGCCTCCATCGCCGAGGCGCTGCTGGTCTACGAGGCCATCAACCAGCGCGACAACGGCATGACCGCGCGCGAGCTGGCGTCCTGGGCCAGCGAGGCGCGCTACTTCGTGGACGCGGAATTCATGGTCGACGACTTAGAAGCGCTGCGCCGCGGCGGCCGCATCCCGAATTCGGTGGCTTACGCCGGTTCAAAGCTGGATGTGAAGCCGCTGCTCAACATTTCGCTCGACGGCAAGCTGGCGCTCACGGGCGTGGCGCGCGGGCGCAAGAAGGGGGTCAAACAGCTTGCCGAATACGCCACCAAGCGCATGAGCGACCATATGCCCGGGCGCTGCGTGGTCATCGGCAACGCAGACTGCCCGAAGGACGCGGCGCGCCTGAAGGAGCTTTTGCAGAAAGAGGACGACAACCTGCTGTTTTTGGAAAGCAGCATCGGGCCGGTCATCGGCAGCCACGTCGGTCCGGGCATGCTGGCCATCGTGTTCTGGGGCGGGGACAAGCGCGAGGATCTGTCAGTGGCGGACCGCATCGCGCGCAAAATCAAGAAGGAGGGCTAAGGAATGGCGAAAGCATTCGCGTACAAGGGAAACGCGACCGTGGGAAACATGGTGACCGACCGGCTGGTGAAGGCCGGTTGGCAGCGCGTGGAGGACGCCGGGTCGGCCGACGCGGTGCTCACGTATTTCACCACGCAGAGCGCACTTGAGGACGCCTATTTCGGCGACGAGGGCATCGTGAGCGTGGCGCATAAGGGGGCGCTCGTCATCGACCTGTCCTGCACCACGCCGACGTTTGCGCGCGAACTCGCCGCCATGGCGACCGTGAGCGACCTGGTGGCGGTCGAGGCGCCGCTTATCGTGCAGGATGTTTCCGTGCCCGACGCGTTCGCCGCGCGCGGGAACCTGGCCTGCCTGGTGGGTGGCGAGCAGGATTGCGTGGAGGCGGCCAAGCCGGTGCTCGACGTGCTGTTCGCGCATGTGACGGACGCCGGTGGCCCGGGCTCGGCCCAGCTTGCGCGTGCGGCTTATGCGCTGCAGGACGTGGCCGCCGCCATCGCCGCCGTGGAGGCCGACGCGCTCTACCATGCGGTGCGCACTTCCTCGGACATGGGCGAGATCGCAGGCATGCGCGCCGGTGCCACCACGCCGTCGGGCGACGCGCTGCTTGCTGCCGTCACCGAGGGGCGCTTCGAGGGCACCTACACCGTGGAGATGTTCATGGCCGAGCTGACCGCGGCGCTGACCACGGCCGACGATGCCGACCTTATCCTGCCGCAGGCCGAGGCCGCGCAGCATCTGCTGGCGCTGCTGGCTATCATCGGCGGTTCGGACAAGGCGCCTGCGGCCCTGTCGCTGGTGTATCGCGAGGAAGAGGCGTGCGCCGAGGCGGGCTTGGATTGGTCGCGTGCCGAAGCGGCCTATGCCGAGCATGATCACGATCACGCTCACGACGACGATGCCGACTACGACGATTTCGGCGATGCGGGCTTTCTGGAGGACGACGGCATGACGGGTGCCTATCCGGGATTCAACGGCCTGCCGTATTCGTCGAACTAGGGAAGGCGCGGTCTGCCGGGCGGGTGTGCTTGCGCCTTCCCTGCGGGCGTCCTGCTGGTCGGCCGCTTGGCTTGATGGCCGGAAAGTCGGCTGGGCATCCAGCCGGCAAGATGTAGCTAAAAGGTTGTATGGATAACGCGGCGGGCATCTGTCCGCCGCGTTCGTGCGTAAAGGGGGCGTGATGGATTTCGCGAAGGAGCTTTCGGCCTGCGCATTGTGCCCGCGTGCATGCGGTGCGAACCGCGCTGCCGGTGAGCGCGGCTTTTGCGGCGCCGACGATACGCTTGTGGTGGCGCGTGCCGCGCTGCATCACTGGGAAGAGCCGCCTATCAGCGGTGAGTCCGGCAGCGGCACCATTTTCTTCGGGAATTGCCCCTTGCGTTGCGTGTATTGCCAGAACCAAGTGATTGCCGCCGGCGAGGCGGGCTTGGCGGTTGGCGTGGAGGACGTCGCGCGGATGTGTCTTGACTTGCAGGCGCAGGGCGCGCTCAATGTCAACATGGTCACGCCGACGCATTACGCGCCGCAGATTCGCGCTGCTGTGGCCGCCGCACGTAAGGCGGGGCTTTCGCTTCCCGTGGTATGGAATACATCGGGGTATGAAACGGTGCAGGCCATCAGGGAAAACGTTGGAACCGTAGACGTGTATCTGGCTGATTTCAAGTACATGGACTCGCAGCTGGCGAAGCGGTACTCGCATGCCGCCGATTATCCGCAGGTTGCGCTTGCGGCGCTTGAGGCCATGGTGGAAGCGGTGGGGAAGCCGGCCTTCGACGACGTGGCTGGCGAAGCGCGCATGACGCGCGGGGTGGTGGTGCGGCATCTGCTGCTGCCCGGCGCGCTGGAGGATTCCAAGCGCGTGGTGCGCACGCTGTGGGAGTGCTTCGGCGATGCGGTCATGTTGTCGCTGATGAACCAGTACACGCCGGTGTTGGCCGCGGCGGCCGAAGGCGGCGATAGCTGGGCGGCGGGGCAGCTTAAGCGCTGTCCCGAGTTGGGCCGCCGCGTGTCCGATACCGAATACGAACAACTGCTCGACTATGCGGACGGTCTCGGCATAGAGGACTACTTCTGGCAGCAGGGAGAAGCCGCCAAGGAAAGCTTCATCCCCGCCTTCGACCTAACCGGCGTCCGCTAACTTACAACGTGCGGGTGGTGTTGCTCGTGTCCATGGTCATGCTTTGGAAGCGGTCGGTCATGTACTCGTCGTCGAAGTGTTCGTCGATGAACATCGAAATGGCATTGTCGGGTGCGACGTCGGTTTGGCGCTGATACCAGCGATCGAGCGACATCAGCGTCATCGCGCAATCGAAGACCATGAGCACGGCGCAAATGGACGTGAGGGTGTAGCGCCAGTTCCAGGGGATGCAGTTCACCAGTTTCAGCATCCAAGGCAGGCAGAGTTTGATCCAGAATAGGCCCAGCACGCCCCACATGGCCATGAACATGCCGTTCGTGCGCCCGTCAATAGACAGGAACGTGCCCGTGTAGTCCCAGGCCACAATGCCGAAGGCGAACTGCATGAACCAGCTCACGGCGAATTCGAACGCCCCACCGATAACCGCGCTCACCAAAAACACCACCACGAGCGGCGCCTTATGGAAGCGGTTGAGCGCCATAGTCATGAGCGCGGCGCCTACGCCGTAGATGGGGCTGAACGGGCCGATCAACAATCCGGCGCGATCCTGGTACACGCCTGGGTCCACGACGGCCATGTGGTAGATAACTTCGATGATGAGCCCCAAGAAGCTGCACACCACGAAAATCCAGAACAGATTGAAGAAGTTCAACGTGATGTAGCCGGGACCTTCCACGTCTAGGCCGAGCGTGCCCTCTTCAGCTTGGTCGCGCGTTTCCATATCGCGCAGTTTTCGGTGCAGCTCGCGCTCTCCGGCAAGCGCCGGGTCGAGATAGGATTGCATGGCCACCAAAAACACGGCGACAACAGCGGTGGGGATGAGGTTCTTGCCGAAGCCGGTGAGCATGATGTCGCAGACAATCACGCCCACGAGCAGCAGAATCATGACCTCGGTGGCTTGCGCTGCGTTTTTGCGCTTGTTGCGCAGCAGACGGATGCCGAATGCTGCGAACAGGACGGCCAGCGCGGTGTAGAGCAGCGTTTCAATGCCGAAGATGACAAGCGTAGCGGTGGATGATTCGTAGTCGAACGTGTGGTTGACGATGGCCAGCGCCATAGTGACGACGAACAGCGTCAGCAGTGCTGCCGTGACCGCGCCGGCGACAAGGCTCAAGATGCCGAATACCTTGACCGCAAGGGGTAGCCTCTTGCGGTCAATGGCATTGCGGTCGGTGCGGAAATGCTTAGTCACGTGCGGCGCGGAGTCGCTGCCGTTCGGATTAGCGTTGTTGCGGGTCATATGGCTCCTCAAGGCCAAGCCCAAAAGCGGGCGGGTTCATATACATTCAGCACAGTATACCGCGCAATCCGCAAGCAAAGGTTCCCCCGTATGCGCGTCCGCAAGAGACTGCGACCGGTTTTTGTAGCCAGCGCGTTCGCAAGAGCGCGCTTCCGGCGAAGCCGGAACATCGGGCTTGGTAACCGCCGTAAGCTACAAACAAAGTTCTTTACAGGCACGAACGCAAACTTCACCAGGCGGGTTTTCCTGTCTTCAACATGCTGTCGATGTCCGCGTAAGCGTTTTCGATTGCTTCGGTATGGTATTGCGGATAATTGTCCATCACGTAAGGGACAATGCCTCGTTCGTCCCACTCCTTGAGCACATCGCTTGTGGGTCGGCCCTTCTCGCAGGCATAGCATTCAAGCAGGTAAATGAAGAATTTTTGCCTCTCGTCCATTTATTCACCTCGTATGAAGCGGGAGTTCCTTGGATCGCCTGTGACCTTTTCCGTCTCCCACATGTCGAAAATTGCGTAGGCCGGATATGCCCACATCCCATTGGCGGCGTCCTCGAGCAGCGAATGCGTGTCGGAACAGATGAACTGCTTGATTGCATCCATGGCGTCAAGACCGTATTTGTCGATAATGCTCTGGATAACTTGACGGTCGTAGTAATCGATTGCGAAGTACGGCATTTTGTTCATCGTTCTATCACCTCCACGCAACGCAAAAGGGCAAGTGCCGCTTCCGTTTTGAACACGTACTGGTCCTTTAACTTCTGGGGAAGAAGTCGCTCAATGGCCTCGTCTTCCGTTAGGAAACCATCCAGGAAAAGCATCAGAGTTGGCATTGTTTGGTCGTTGGCTACAGGCCCGCTTACCAGATCCCAGTCGTTATCTTGCGGCAATTGGCGCCGGTTTGACGCAACGAAGCGAAGCCATTCCTTGTTGGCCGCATCGAAAGTAAGCATTTTCAATGCTTGGAGGCTCTCGTCATTTACTTCGTACACCGAGACGAGGGGCTCGCCGTCCTTCCTGATACGTGCCGTGCGCTGTGCCCATGAGGATGCCTGCTGCAAGTCGCTGGTAGTGTAGAAGCCCGGTCCGAAGTCTAAAGGTCGTTGTGCTTTCAGCAAGGCTGGATGCCTAACTTCAACATTGCTCCCGTGATAGAGAATCATGACCGGTTCCTCCTGTCGCCTGTGAAGTCATACTTTACCATGTCCGAGGACGTGCTGCTTTTCCT
>CAVBAM010000048.1:0-7761 GCA_963593315.1 Candidatus Methanomethylophilaceae archaeon
CCAAGGCCGGGTGCCACAGGGCCCCGCAGCGTCGAGCGGTGCGCTGGCCGCAAGGCCAGCGCAACAACTATTTAACGCCGTACTGCTTGTAATATTCATCGATGTCGGCCTTGATGGCGTCGTCGATGACCACTTCGCCTTCCACTTCCTTGTTGTACAGGCACTCGGTCACCTCGGCCATGCTCACGATGGAAGCGACCGGGAAGCCGTACTTTTCCTGAACCTCCTGCTGCGCGGTCACCACACCGCCCTTGCCGACTTCCATTCGGTTCAGGCTCACGATCAGGCCCTTCACCTCGACATCGGCGGCATTCTTCAGAATGGGATACGTTTCGTCGATGGACTTGCCCGACGTGGTCACGTCCTCGACCATGATCACGCGGTCGCCATCGGCGAGGTCGCAGCCCAAAAGGTTGCCCGCGTCGGCGCCGTGGTCCTTGACCTCCTTGCGGTTGCAGCAGTAGCGCACTTCCTTGCCGTAGAGCTCCTGCAGCGCGATGGCGGTGACCACGGCCAGCGGGATGCCCTTGTAGGCCGGCCCGAACACCACGTCGAAATCAAGCCCGAAATTGTCGTGGATGGCCTGCGCGTAATACTTCCCCAGGCGATGCAGCTGGTCGCCGGTCACATAGGCGCCCGCATTCATGAAGAACGGGGACTGGCGCCCGCTTTTCAGCGTGAAGCTGCCGAACTTCAGCACGTGGCTTTCGACCATGAAGTGGATGAATTCCTCTTTGTACTGCTCCATTGCCTGAGGCTCCTTTCGGTTTGCCGCCAGCGCGCACGCCGGCAGGTATTCGCAAGCCCGCCGGCCTCATTTCGACCGACGGGCTTTCCTGCTTAGGTAACGTTGATTATAACCCTTATGCTTCCACGCGGATGACGCTCGGCTCGGCGCGCAGCACATCGGGCAGCTGGCCGATTTCCTCGAGCACGCGGCGCACACTCGCCTCGCTGGCGGTATGCGTGACGTAGCTCAGGTTCACCGTCTCGTGCTCCGCGCTACCGCGCTGCACCACGCTGCGCACGCTCACGCCGTACTTCGCGAACACGCCCGCCATCGCGGCCAACACGCCGGAGCGGTCGGCCACGGCGAAGCGAATGTAGTACTTGGTGTGCAGCTGCTCCATGGGGAGGATGGGCAGGTTGTCGGTGCAGGTGCAGCCCACGATGGGCCCGATGCCCAGCTTCATATGGCGTGCGACTTCCAGCACGTCGCCCATGACGGCGCTCGCCGCCGGGCCCGCGCCGGCCCCCTCGCCGAAGAACATGGTCTCGCCCACCGCATCGCCGGTGACATAGATGGCGTTGTAGACGCCGTTGACCGTGGCCAGCTGATGCGTCTTGGGGATCATCGTCGGATGCACGCGCACGTCGATGCCCTCGGGCGTGCGGTGCGCGAGCGCCAGCAACTTGATGACATAGCCCATATCGTCGGCGGTTTCCAGGTCGAGCGTGGTGATGTTGCGGATGCCCTCGGTGAACACGTCGTCGATCTTCACGCGGCTGTTGAACGCGATGGTCGACAGGATGGCGATCTTCGCCGCGGCATCGAAGCCGTCCACGTCGGCGGTTGGGTCGGCCTCGGCGAAGCCCTTCGCCTGCGCCTCGGCGAGCGCGTCGTCGTAGGACATGTTGTCCTCAACCATGCGCGTGAGCATGTAGTTGGTGGTGCCGTTGACAATACCCATGACCGAGGTGATCTCGTTGGCGATGAGCGAGTGCTTCAGCGGGTCGATGATGGAGATGCCGCCGCCCACCGACGCCTCGAAGGCGATCTCGCAGTTCGCCTCGCGCGCGGCGCCCATAACCTCTTCGCCATAGGTTGCCATAACGGCCTTGTTCGCCGTGACGACGTTCTTCCCGGCCGCCAAGGCGCCCAAGATGACCTCGCGCGCCACCGTAGTGCCGCCGATGAGCTCAATCACGATATCGACCTCGGGGTCGGCCACCACGTCATGCCAATCGGTGGTGAAGATGTCGCCGAGCCCGCGGGCGGTAGCCTGTTCGGGATTGCGCGAGCAAACGCGCACGATTTCCAGGTCAACCCCGAAATGGCGCGCGAAATCCTCGCGGTGCTTCTGCAGGATGTCGATGCACCCGCCGCCGACGGTGCCGGTGCCGACGAGTCCAAGCTTGATGGTCATGCTGTTCCCCTTACAGATCGCGATGGTACAGGTCGGCGTAGCTCTCGCGGCGCGTGGTCACGCGGGCCTGGCCGTCCTTGACGAAGACGATGGCCGGACGAGGCTGGCCGTTGTAGTTGCTGGACATGGTGTAGCAGTACGCGCCGGTGCCGAACACGGCCACGATGTCGCCAAGTTCGGGCGTCTGCAGCGGCATGTCGACGACCACGGCGTCGCCCGACTCGCAGTGTTTACCGCACAACGTGACGATCTCGGTGCGCGGTTGGCCGGCCTTGTTGGCGATAGTCGGCTCGTAATCGGCATGGTAGAGCGCCGTGCGGATGTTGTCGGACATGCCGCCGTCGATGGCGACGTACTTGCGGATGTTCGGCAGCGTCTTCAGAATGCCGACGGTATACAGCGTCACGCCGGCGGTGGCCACCAGGCTGCGACCCGGCTCCACGGACAGGCGCGGCAGCTTCACGCCCAAGCGCTCGCAATTCTCGCGCACGGCATTCACGGTGCACTCGGCGAACTGGTCGATGGTGGAGGGCTTGTCCTCGGCGGTGTAGGCGATGCCCAAACCGCCGCCCATGTCGAGCTCCTCGATGGTGTAGCCATACGTGTCCTGGATACGCTTGATGAACTCGATCATCACCTGCACGGCCTCGGCGAAGGAATGCAGCGCGAAGATCTGCGAGCCAATGTGGCAATGCAGACCGGCCAGGTGCACGTTCGGCGCCTCGAGCGCGTCCTTCACGCAGGTGAAGGCGAAATCGTTGAGCATGGTGAAGCCGAACTTGCTGTCCTCGCAGCCGGTACGGATGTATTCGTGCGTGTCGGCCTCGACGCCGGGGGTGATGCGCATGTAGATGTCCTGCGTCACGCCCAGCTCGCCGGCGATTTCGCTCACGCGCGCCAGCTCGATGCGACTGTCCACCACAATGCGGCCCACGCCGGCGGAAATGGCCTCGCGCAGCTCGGCGGGCGTCTTGTTGTTGCCGTGCACGAAGACGCGCTCCATGGGGAAGCCCGCCTGCTGCGCGCAGTACAGCTCGCCGCCGCCGGAAACGTCCAGGCACATGCCCTCGTCGTTGGCGATACGCGCGGCTTCCTTGTTCAAAAACGCCTTGCTGGCGTAAACGATGTCGGAATTCTCATAGCGGCTGCGGAACGACTCGCGGTACGCCTCCATGCGGGAACGCATGTCGGCCTCGTCCATGACATACAGGGCCGTGCCCTCCTTGTGCGCCAGCTCGACCATGTCGACGCCGCCGATGAACAGATGGTCGTCGCGCACTTCGGCGGTTTTCGGCAGCACCGAGCCCAGGTCCATCGTGGTGCGGTTGTCGGGCTGCTTGGTGTGATCGGATGGGGCCAGGGACATGGGAGTCTCTCTTTCCTCGCGGGCGGGCGGCGCCGGGCGCGTCAGGAGGCAAGACATTCTACAGAGAGCGAAAGTGCTGGTGTGGAAGACTTGCGCGAAGAGACGCAAACCGGCATTCGTTTTAGTCCGGACAATAGTACCAGCACAGCCGCGCTCAAACGACACGAGTGGCGCAAACCACGGTAAATTCCGCAGGAGGCGCAGCCTAATGCGCTACGATGACATCAACGCTCCCATCGAACAAGGGGATGGGGCGCAAAGGACCAGGAAACGACCGCCCAGCGAGGGCCCGAGGCTCAGGGAGCAAAGCGATGCCGGCGCCCGCCGGCATCGCTCGCGGACAAAAGGAAAGGATGACCATGGCAAAACCGGAACCGTCGATGGATCAATGGCTTAAAGAAGCGAAACAAGACCCGAAAGCCGCGCAATGCGGCATGTTCCTCGCCCACAACGGCGTGGTGCGCATCACGCCGAAACGCCAGGTGCGCGAGGGCGTCGAGGGGCTCGGCCAGGTTTCGCACGTCGACTTCAGCTACGACGCCGAGGGCGTCAACGCCGCCATCCGGGAAGCGTTGAGCTGGCCGGGCGTCTACTATGTGCGCGTCTGGCTCAACGAGGGCCTGCTTAACGTCGGCGACTCCATCATGTACGTGATGATCGGCGCCGATATCCGCCCGCGCTGCGTCGACGCACTCCAGAAGCTGGTCGAGAAGATCAAGACCGAGCTAGTAGTCGAGAAAGAAATTTACGCGTAAGGAACCTAAAAAGGGGAGAGGCGGCCCGACGGACCGCCTCTCCCCTTTTCCGTTCCGAAATCAAACTACGCGAAGTAATCCACGCCGCTTTCGAACAGCGGCATGAACTTGTCGCCGGGAACATTCTTGTACAGGCCGTTTCCGCGACGCTCAACGTGCCCCATCTTGCCGAGCACGCGACCATCGGGGCTGGTGATGCCCTCGATGGCCATCAACGAACCGTTCGGGTTCACATCCCAATCCATGCTGGGGTTGCCCGCCGCATCGACATACTGCGTGGCAATGCGACCCGTCTTCTCAAGCTCGGAGAGCAGTTCGGGGCTTGCCACGAAGCGTCCCTCGCCATGGCTGATGGCGACCGTATGCAAATCGCCCACATTGCAACGTGAAAGCCATGGGCTTAGGCTGCTGGCCACGCGCGTGCGCACCAGGCGGCTCTGATGACGGCCGATGGTGTTGAACGTCAGCGTCGGGCACGTATCGTCCATCGGGCGGATATCGCCGTAGGGCACCAAGCCCAGTTTCACCAGCGCCTGGAAGCCGTTGCAAATGCCCAGCATCAAACCATCGCGGTTGAACAGCAAGTCTCGCACGGCCTCGGTAACCTCGGGGGCGCGGAAGAACGCGGTAATGAACTTCGCCGAGCCGTCGGGTTCGTCGCCACCGGAGAAACCACCGGGCAGCATGATGATCTGGCTGTTCTTGATGGCGGCCACCAGCGCCTTGGCGCTCTCGGCGACGGTTTCGGCAGTGAGGTTGTTCACCACCAGCACATCGGCCACGGCTCCCGCCTGCTCGAATGCGCGGGCGGTGTCGTATTCGCAATTCGTACCCGGGAACACCGGGATAATGACGCGCGGACGCGCCAGCTTGCCGCTATAGGTGAGCGGAATTTGAGCATCGCTGGTCACCTGCTCGACCGGCTCGCCGGCCTGACGATACGGGTACACGGCCTCCAGGGCGCTCTCCCACGCCTCCTGCAGCTGCACCAAGTCAATGGACTCGTCCGCCGTGGAGAACGTATACGCCTCGGTGGTGGTGCCGAACACGAGCACGTCGAGGCTGTCGGTGGGTTCGGGCAGCTGCGCGTCGTCGGAAAGCTCCACGATGAAGCTGCCATAGGCCGGCTCGAACAGCGAGGCGACCGCAACGTCGTCAAGCTCCACGCCGATGCCGTTGCCCACGCACATCTTGAACAGCGCCTCGGCCGCGCACCCGTAACCAGGCGTGGAGACCGCCAGCGCGGCGCCATCGCCGATCAGCGCCTCAACCGCCGCGAAGGCCGCAAGCTGATCCTCGGCGGCCGGCATGATGCCCGCCTCGTCGTAGCAACGCGGGGCGACCAACGCGACGCGATGACCGGCGCCCTTGAACTCGGGCGAGGTGACGCGATCGACCTTGCCCACCGCCGTGGCGAACGACACGAGCGTCGGCGGTACGTCGAGCTGCTCGAAGCTGCCGGACATGGAATCCTTGCCACCGATGGAGCCGATGCCCAGATCGACCTGTGCCATCAGGGCACCGAGCACGGCAGCCACGGGCTTGCCCCAACGCTCGGCGTTGCCGCGCAGGCTTTCGAAGTACTCCTGGAACGTCAGGTACATGTCCTCATGCTTGAAACCGGCCGCCACCAGACGCGCCACCGACTCGACCACGGCGACATACGAGCCGGCAAACTGATCGGCCTCAGTCAAATACGGGTTGAAGCCCCAAGCCATGCCGCTGCACGTGGTGGTTTCGCCGTTGACGGGAAGCTTCGCGACCATGGCCTGCGCCGGGGTGAGCTGGTTCTTGCCGCCGAACGGCATGAGTACCGTCGCCGCCCCGATGGTGGAGTCGAAACGCTCGGACAGGCCCTTGTTCGAGCAGACGTTCAGGTCGCTGACCAGGGACGTCATGCGCTCGGCGAGCGTCGCGCCCTCCCATGCGCGCCCATAGGCGCCGGCCGCGCCCACGTGCACGTCCTGATGCTTCGGGGCGCCGTTGGACGCCAGGAACTCGCGGCTCACGTCGACGATTGCCTCGTCATTCCACATGATGCGCACGCGCGGCTCGGCCGTGACCTCGGCGACGACCGTCGCCTCCAGGTTTTCCTCATGCGCGTAGCGAAGGAACTCGTCCACGTCGTCGGCCGCAATGGCGCACGCCATGCGCTCCTGCGACTCGGAGATGGCAAGCTCGGTGCCGTCGAGGCCGTCGTACTTCTTCGGGACCTTGTTCAAATTGATGCGCAGGCCGTCGGCGAGCTCGCCGATGGCCACCGAAACGCCGCCCGCGCCGAAGTCGTTGCAGCGCTTGATCAGGCGGCACGCCTCGCCACGACGGAACAGGCGCTGGATTTTGCGCTCCTCGGGCGGGTTGCCCTTCTGCACCTCGGCGCCGCACGCCTCCAGACTGTCAAGGTTGTGCTCCTTGGAGGAACCCGTCGCGCCGCCGATGCCGTCGCGGCCGGTTCGTCCGCCCAGAAGCACCACGACGTCGCCCGCGGCCGGGGTCTCGCGACGCACGTGGTCGGCCGGCGTGGCCGCCACCACGGCGCCGATTTCCATGCGCTTGGCAACATAGCCGGGATGATACAGTTCGTTGACCTGGCCCGTTGCAAGGCCGATCTGGTTGCCGTAGCTGGAATAGCCCGCAGCGGCCGTGGTAACCAGCTTGCGCTGCGGCAGCTTGCCGTCAAGCGTCTCGGAAATGGGAGCCAGCGGATTCGCGGCGCCGGTCACGCGCATGGCCTGATAGACGTAGCTGCGGCCCGAAAGGGGGTCGCGGATGGCGCCGCCCAGGCACGTTGCCGCGCCGCCGAACGGCTCGATCTCGGTGGGATGGTTGTGCGTCTCGTTCTTGAACAGGTACAGCCAATCCTGCTCCTCGCCGTCGACGTCGACCTTGCACTTCACCGTGCAGGCGTTGATCTCCTCCGACTCGTCCAAGCCGGTGAGAATACCCTTCGCCTTGAGCCACTTCGCGCCGATGGTGCCCATGTCCATCAGGCACACCGGCTTGCCCTCACGGCCCAGCTCCTCGCGCATGGCCTGGTAGCGATCCCAGGCCGCCTGCACGCGCTCGTCGTCGATGGTAACCTCGGTCATCTCGGTGCCGAACGTGGTGTGACGGCAGTGATCGGACCAGTAGGTGTCGATCATCTTGATCTCGGTGATGGTGGGGCAGCGGCCCTCCTCGGTGAAATACTGCTGGCAGAAGGTGATGTCCGCCAAATCCATCGCCAGCCCGCGCTCGTCGATGAAGGCGGACAGCCCCGCTTCATCAAGTTCCAGAAAGCCCTCAAGCACCTCGACCGGTTGCGGCACCGGCTGCGGCATATGCAGCGTTTCGCGCACCTCAAGCGACGCCTCGCGTGCCTCGACCGGGTTGATAACGTAGTGCTTGATGGCGGCAAGCGCCTCGTCGGTGCAGCCGCCCTCGATGACGATTACCCGGGCGAAGGCGACATCCGGACGCTCGCCTTGGCTGATCAACTGGATGCATTCGGCGG
>CAVBAM010000049.1:0-7734 GCA_963593315.1 Candidatus Methanomethylophilaceae archaeon
CATTTGGGAAACGAACGCGGCGAGGGCGTCGCTGCTGCTCGAGCTAGCTGACAGGGCAGCACCCACCGTCTGCGCAATGGCGATGGCGGCGTCATTGCCCGAGGGCACGAGAAGCGCCTTGAGGGCCGTTTCGAGCGTCATGGTGTCGCCCTGCTGCAGTCCAGCTGAGGATTCGCCCACTTCGGCCGCTTCCTGGGAAACCGTCACCGTGGTTTGCAACGACACGGTGCCCGCAGCCACGGCGTCGAGGGCGACGACGCCCGTCATGATTTTCGTGATAGACGCGATTTGAGCCTCATCGTCGGCGTTGCGCTCGAAATACACCGTGCCGTCTTTGCCGACTACGATAGCGCGCTCGGCGTCGATGCTCGGGCACTGCGATACCGCAAGGCCTCGCGAATCGACCGTCTGTCCATAGACGATATCGGCCTTGCGCACATCGGCGTGCGCATACACAGGTGCCGCCGCACAGGTGGCGAAGGCGAGCACGAACGCGAGCACGCACGCCGTGAAGCGTGCGTGCAACGAGTTGGCGCTTAAGGTTGTAAACCTAATCGACAACGTAGAGTTCCTCCGGTTTCACGGCATCGAAGCCGGCATTCGCGAGCATTTCCTCGATTTGGGCGTCCGAAGACACCTTCAGCACGTCGATGGCGTTGCCCCCCTCGACGGAGATGCAGTAGCCGTATTCGACGTTGACGTCGGCCTCGTCGAGGAATTCCAGCAGCTTGGCAAGCCCGCCGGGGACGTCGGGGACGCGAACGCCGAGCACCGGGGTGACCGCGGCGCGCCAGCCGGCGGCCTTGAGCTTTTCGGCGGCAAGCTCAGGCGTGTCGCAAAGCATGCGTGCCACGCCGAAATCTTGCGTATCGGCAAGATAGAGCGAGTGCATGTTGATGCCGGCATCGGCGATGGCGCGCGTCGCCTCGGCGAGCCTGCCTTTTTCGTTCTCCAGGAAAACAGTCAGTTGGGAAATCATGGCTTAGCTCTCCTTTCGCAGGTCGATGATGCGCTTGGCCTTGCCCTCGCTGCGCTCGATTGACTTCGGCTCGACGAGTTTGATGTCCACCGCGATCTGCAGGTTGCTCTTCAGCTCGGCACCCAGGCGGCGCTTGAGGTCTTCGAGCTTCCTGATTTCGTCGAAGGGGAACTCGGGAACCGTTTCAACGCGCAGCTCCACATGGTCGAGCGGCCCGCGCATGGTGAGGATGATCTGGTACTGCGTGGCGATTTCTGGGAACGCGGTGAGCACCTGCTCAATCTGCGACGGGAAGACGTTCACGCCGCGCAGGATGAGCATGTCGTCGGAACGGCCGATGATGCGGTCGATTTTGCGATGCGTACGTCCGCAAGCGCACGGCTCGGAAATGATGCGCGTGATGTCTCGCGTGCGATAGCGCACGAGCGGGCAGCACTCGCGGTCGAGCGTGGTGAAGACGAGCTCGCCGTATTCACCATCGGCGACCGGCTCGAGCGTGTCGGGGTTGATGATTTCGGCGTAGAAGTGATCCTCGGCCAAGTGCAGGCCGCTCATCTGGTCGCACTCGAAGGCCACGCCGGGGCCCATGACCTCGGACAGACCGTACACATCGCAGTACTGGATGCCGAGCTTCTCGGCGATTTCCTCGCGCATGCCCTGGCTGCAGGGCTCGGCGCCGAAGATGCCGGCGGAAAGCTTCAGGTCCTTCTTCGGATCGATGCCCATTTCGAGCGCCGTGTCGGCGATGAGCAGCGCGTAGGAAGGCGTGCAGCACAGGATGTCCGTGCCCAAGTCGCGCATCATTTGGATTTGGCGCTTGGTGTTGCCCGAAGAGGTGGGGATGACGGCGCAGCCGGCGGTCTCACCGCCGTAATGGGCGCCCAAACCGCCCGTGAACAGGCCGTAGCCGTAGGATACCTGAATGGTGGAATTCTCATTGCCGCCGCACATGGCGATTCCGCGGGCGAAGCACTCTCCCCAGCGCTTCAAGTCACCTGCGGTGGAGCCGACCACGGTCGCCTGCCCGGTTGTGCCCGAAGAGGCATGGATGCGCGCGACCTTGCTGCGCGGGACGGCGAACAGGCCGTCGGGATAGTTGTCGCGCATGTCCTGCTTGAGGACGAACGGGAACTTGCGGATGTCGTCAAGGGACGCAATATCGCCCGGCTCGACGCCGGCTTCCTTGAACGAGTTCTTGTAAAACGGCACGTTGTCGTATGCGTACTGCACGCACCATTTCATCTTCTCGAGCTGCAGCTTTTGCAGCTCCTCACGTGGCATCGTCTCGATTTCCGGCTGGTAGTACACCTTTCTCCTGCTTTCTGGTGTGCGGCGCCTCGCATGCGGGTGCTTGCGTCGCTTATGTAGAAGTTACCCCGCTGCCGATTCCGGACCGGTGACGATCACCTCGTTGACCGGGTCGTAGACGGACGCGAAACGGTCTTGCCGCACGATGGAGCCATCGCTTGCGGTGACGGTGCGGATGACGTCGATGGTGCTTCCGTCGCTTCCGCGCGTCTTGACGTATTTCGTGCCCGGCGCCAAGCTTTCGTCCACCGTGGTGGTGGTCTTGTAGCTGGCCCCCTCTTCCCACTGGCCGGTTTTCGTGGTAACCGTGTAGCCGGGATCGACTCCGTATAGTGTAGCGGTTACCTGCCCGCTTTCGGTCGAGACTCTGAGCAAAACATCGCTGGCGGTATCGTTTTGCCACTTTAAGTCCATTTCGGGGTACGTGACCGCCGCGTCGCGCCCCTGCGGATAGCTGGCAATGTAGAGCGAATGGTTGTGACGCTCGGTGATGGAAAGGCCCGATTCGTAGACGGCATTGAACACGGTCGTGGCAACCTGGCATATGCCCCCGCCGACCGAGTCGGTATATTCGCCGGCCACGATGGCGCCTGCGCCGAGAAAGCCCTTCGACTCGTCGCAATCGCCCGTCGTGTTGTTGTAGGACCATTCCTGCCCGCGGCTTATGATGGATAAATCAAGCAGCTGCGATACCAGCGCGATGTTGTGGTTGCGGTTTTCCGTGCCGGATCCGGTGGTGAAGCGCGTCGTGTAGGTGCCGATCTCCCCGATAACGCCAAGCGAGAGCGCCTCGTCGAAGGAAAGCTCGTCGGGAAGCGTCTTGCTCTGAAGGCTTACCGTCGGCGTTTCCGCAGGCGCTTGCGGCATGCCATCGACGCCGGAGCTTCCGAACAGCGTGAGGGAAAGCTCGTCGATCACCCCGTTAAGCTCAGGTACTTTGGTGTCGCTCGCAAGCTTCACGACGACATCGTTACCCGAACGCTCGAATGAGACGTTCTCCAAAGGGGAGTCGCTCTGAGCGTCGATGTTGCGGGTTATGTCCTGCGTCGCCACGGATGGATCGATGGATACGTTGAGCTGATAGCCGCCCTCATCGACGATGGCGGTGGTTATCCACTTCCCCACCTGCGCGGCGTCTGCATTCCAGGTAACGCCGTCGCAGGTAAACGAGATGCCTTGCGCGATGATGGACGTGACCGCGGCGGCGCAACGCTTTGCCGCCTGCTCGTCTATGCGCACGGGAGCGTATTCGGCATGGGCCACGATCCGGCTTGCCGAGGTGGATTGGTCCGTCAAGTTACCGAGCAGCTCGGCCGCAAAACTTGCGCGATCAATCATGGAGCCGTCCATGCCCTGCGTGACGTAGGCAACGCCGTCGGCGACCGCAATTCCGTAGTCGATGCGCTCTTCGCCAATAGCGTCGTCGATTTCGCTGGCGAGGTTGTCGACGAGCGCGTCGTCGAGGGAAGCCGAGATGTCGACCGTGCTGCCGAAAAGCATGGCCGACAGGCGCTTAGCCGCTCCCCCGTCGGAACGCCCGACGGCAAGGGCGCGTTCGATGGCCCCGTCTATGTCGTAAGCGCCGCCAAGCGAAGACCCCGTCACTTGCCAGGCTTCCTTATTCGCCCGGGCCTCGTCGACGGCCATTTGCTCGGCGAGCGCGCTGTCCTGCATATTCTTGTTTTGAATTGCCTCTTCGGTGCGTTCGGCCGCCTCTTCGGAAGAGAAGATGGCAACCGACGAGGAGTTGAGCGGTTCGCTATACGCCTTGGTGAGCGCCTCGGTCATCTCCTGCGTATTCATGCCCGAAACGTCGACCTGCCCGATGTGCACGCCGCTATAGGCTCGCCCCCAGGTGCGGATGGCGTCGACGATGCCCACGACGGAAAATACAACTGCAAGTACCAACACGCCGGCGATGATGCGGTTGCGCATGATGACGCGACGCGAGTATTTCAGCTGCTTGGGCGTCCTTTGGCTCGGAGGCTGCGGCTGGGCTTGACGGGCATGGGAATCTTTGCGTGCACGAGGCGCTGCCTGGTAATTCTGCCTATTTGCACTCCCCTTGCGGTTTTGGTCTGCGGCAGGTCTTGCTGCTTTCGGTCGATTCGGCTGCTCATTGCGACGCGCGGGCCGATCCGACGAAGCGGCCCTTCGGCGCGGCTCCATTATCGCAGAGCCTTCGCTTCCCGACGCTTGGCGCGCTGCATAACGCGATACCCCATGAGCACGTAATACAAGGTGGTGAAGATGGAAAGCAGCAATCCGACGTAAACGAACCAGATGCCCCAGGAAACGGAGGCGGCGTTAAAGCCCGGCAGCCAGCTGGCCGAAGTGATGCCCAAAGAGCCGATGAGCGGGTAGTTCAAAAGGAGCCCCGCAAAGCCGATGAACAAAAGCGTGGTGGCAACCTTGCCCGGGTATATGACGGCGACGCGCTCTTTCCAGCGTTTCATGAGGTAGAGCCCGCCTAAGAGTAGCAACAGGTCGCGGCACAGCACGACGACAACGATCCACAAAGGAAGACGCCCCACGAG
This sequence comes from Candidatus Methanomethylophilaceae archaeon, assembly GCA_963593315.1. Taxonomy (GTDB): domain Bacteria; phylum Actinomycetota; class Coriobacteriia; order Coriobacteriales; family Eggerthellaceae; genus Senegalimassilia. Next base: position 4,825 of record CAVBAM010000049.1, read on the forward strand.
AAGAAGGCCCACCACGCCGCATATCATCAGGATGCGATCGACGGCGGGGTCGAGCAGTTGGCCGAGCTTCGAGACGCAGTTCGTGCGGCGCGCCACCTGGCCGTCCACCCAATCGGTGCCGGCCGCCAAGGCGAATACGACGGTAGCGGCGATATCTTGCCCGTTTAAGAGCAGCACCAGGAAGATCGGCACCATGCAAAGCCGAATAGTCGATATGACGTTGGGCACCGTGAGAATCTTATCGGTTACCGCTTCGTTGTTCTGAGACGTCATGAGGTTGTTCCCACCCTAGCACGTAAACAAAGCGGGACGCTTCAAGCGCCCCGCCTGACTCTTTACCTGTTTGATTATACTAACCCAGAAGCTAACCGAACATTACGTTTAAGCAGTTGCGTTAACGGCATCTTCACGTTTTGGGGAAGGTTTCGGCTGCTCGGGAACCTCGACGACATCGACGCTCTTGGTGCGAGAGACGGCCGCATAGGTCGGTTCCATGACAAGCGCGCCCTTCGGGCATTCCAGCGCGCAGCTTCCGCACTGCACGCAGCGGAAATGGTCGATGGCCCAGGTGCGTCCCTTCTTGTCAACCTCGATGGCGCCGCAGGGGCAGCGCTTCTGGCAGATGCTGCAGAGAATGCACGTTGCCGTGTCTACCTCGATGTGACCCTTGAGACCCGCCGGGGGCTGCTTGGTTTGCACCGGATACAGCACGGTTTCGGGCTTTTTGAACAGAGACCCGAAGGTCATCTTCCCGAGTTTGAATCCACCCATGGTCCTACCTTTCCGTGCAGCTGATGCAGGGATCGATCGTCAAGACGATGTTATTGACGTCGGCGAGGTCGCATCCCTTGAGCGCGATGGTCATGCCGGCGAGGTTCTGCGAGGTTGGCGTGCGCATACGCATGCGCTCCAAATACTTGGAGCCGTTGCCGCGCGCATAGTAGTAGCATTCGCCGCGCGGCTGCTCAAGCACGTTGCAGGCTTCCCTGCCCGCCGCCGGGTTGCCCTTGACCTTCACCGCGATGTCGCCGGCGGGGATTTTCGCGATCATCTCGTTGATGATGTCGATGGACTGCAGCACCTCGTTGCAGCGCACCTTCACGCGCGCATAGCAGTCTCCCCCGTCATCAAGGATGGGCTGGAAGTCGGACAGGTCGCCGTATGCGCCGTTGCCGAGCATGCGCACGTCGTAATTCACGTTGCTGGCACGGGCGAAGGGGCCCACGATGCTCTGCGCAAGCGCGTCCTCGTGGCTGATATAGCCGACTCCGACGAGGCGGTTCTTAACGGAAGAGTCGGTGAGCAGGGTGTTCACGATTTGCGCGTACTCGCCGCGAATTCCCTCGAGGACATCCTGCATATGGCGTAACATATCGGGCTCGATGTCGCGCGTCACGCCGCCGACCTTGGTGACGGAGAAGATGACGCGCCCGCCGGTGGTTTTCTCGAAGACGTCGAGCACGCGCTCGCGCAGGCGCCAGCAGTGCATGAACAGGCTCTCGAAACCGAAGGCGTCGGCTGCAAGGCCGAGCCACAGCACGTGCGAGTGGATACGCGAAAGCTCGTGCCAAATGACGCGCAGGTACTGGGCGCGTTTGGGGATTTCGACGTCCATGAGGTTCTCGATGGTTTCGGCGTAGCCCATGGAATGTCCGAACGCGCAGATGCCGCAGATGCGCTCGGCGACATAGATGAACTGGTTATAGTCGCGCGTCTCGACGAGCTTTTCAAGCCCGCGATGGATGAAGCCGATCTGCGGAATGGCCTCGATGACCTTCTCGTCTTCGACGACCAGATCGAGATGCAGCGGCTCGGGAAGCACGGGGTGCTGCGGGCCGAATGGGATGACGGTTGCCTTGCCCATGCTTATTCACCAGCCTTTTCGGTATCTGTTGCCGCGGGATCGGCGCCTTGCGCCGCGGCGGCTTGTTTCGCCTCGAACGCCGCGCGCACCTTCGCCGCGCGCTCGGGGTCCATGTTCTTCAGACGCTCCTCGAGCACGGCGACCTTCTCGTCATGCTCGGCTTGCGCGGTGTCCTTGCGGGCTTTCGCGTCGAGCGCCGCACGAACCTTCGCCGCGCGCTCGGGATCGAGTTGGGACAGTTTCGCCTCGAGCTCTGCCTGCTTTTCGCTCGTCTGCTGGCCGGTTGCGCGTTGGCTTTCGAGCTTCGCCTTGTTCGCGAGCGCACCGCGCACCTGCTCGGCCTTTTCGGGCTGCATGTCGGAAAGCTTGGCCTTGCGGGCCATAGCAGCGCGCACCTTGGCTGCCTTCTCGGGATCCATTGCCGCGAGCTTCGCTTCAAGCTCCTCGTCGTAAACCTGACCCTTTGCGGCGCTGGCTTCCTCAGCCGCCATCTTGGCCTTGCGGGCCATGGCCGCGCGAGCGCGGGCGATCTTCTCGGGATCGGTTCCCGCCATGCGCAGCTCGATGTCCTCTTCGCTGTCCGAAGGGGCGACGCCGGATACTTTTTGCTTCGCATCCGGATGGCTGGTGACGAAGCTCGCGTTCGCGGCGGCGGCCTGCTTGGCGCGCGCGGCCTTGGCTGCGGCGGCCTTCGCGGCTTTCTCGCGGGCGGCCTTCTGAGCGGGCGAGATAACGGTCATGGGCTCCTTCACGGCCGTGGCGTAGAAGTTGCCCTTGAAATCGATGGCGATGTTACGGATATCAAGCCCGAACAGGTCATGGATCTCGTTTTCGAAAACGAACGCGGCGATGAAGCGGTCCGTGATCGAAGGGATGGGCATTTCCTTGCGAACGCCCTTGATCGTGAAGTTGTTCAGGCAGCCTTCCTGCATGAACGTGTACTGCACGTCGATACCCGATTCGGTGTTGACGGCAAGCACCTGCACGAACCGGGCGCTTTCCGCCTGCATGCGTTCGGCAAGCGCGGGAAGGCCTTCGATGGAAAC
>CAVBAM010000050.1:0-7678 GCA_963593315.1 Candidatus Methanomethylophilaceae archaeon
GTAAGACCCCACGTAGCCATAAGGCTCCTTTCCTCGCGCCCTTCCCGGCGCGGCTGTGCCCGGCAGCGCGCAAGCGGGGAAGGCGGCTCGAAAGCTCGCATTGCTTCTGCGCTGTCGGGTTCGAATAGAGAGGGCGCCGGACAAAAACGACGTCCCCGAGGCGCGGGTGCGCTGCGGGGACGTCGTGCGTGACGCCGATGTGTTGTTGCTTATGGTAGCGCGAGGCCGCGCGTTGCGCGGTGAACGTTGCCGACGCGTCACACAATCCGTTTCATGGCATCAAATAGTGCGCACATTTGCCGGTGGGGAAGGCTGGGATGCGGGTGCGGACGCGGCCGCCGCGGAAACTCTGGGTACGCCCGTGGCGGTGCGCGTCCCTTTCCGCGTTCGAAACGTTACAATCGTGCCTTATCCGTACGAAAGGGTTTGCTCATGGATTTGAGCCTCGTCGCGTCCGCCGCGGGCGCTGGGTTGCTGTCGTTCTTCTCGCCGTGCATTCTGCCGCTGCTGCCGGTATATGTGGGCGTGCTCACCACCGACGCGTCTTCCGATACGCTCGGGCTTGGCCGCCGTTGCGCGAACACCATCGCGTTCGTGCTGGGCATCTGCTGCGTGTTCGTGACGCTGGGCGCGGGCGCCGGCGCGCTGGGATCGACGTTCGACAGCTCCTATGTCGCCATCGCGTTGGGCATCCTGGTGTTCATCTTCGGCCTGCATTTGGCTGGCGTTGTTCGCATCCCCTTCCTGAACAGGGAAAAACGTGCGAACCTGAGCAAAATCCAGGTGCGCGGCATCCTCGGCGCATTCGTGCTGGGCCTTGCCTTCTCATTCGGTTGGACGCCGTGCGTCGGACCCATTCTGGGAACCATCCTGGCGCTGGCGGCCGAACAGGGAAGTGCCGCCGTGGGCGCGGGGCTGCTTTTAGTGTATTCGCTGGGGCTGTGCGTGCCGTTCGTCATCATCACGCTTGCGGCGAACGTGGCGCTGGCGAAGCTGCGCGCCCTGCATAAATATCTGCCCGCCCTGCAGCGCATTGGTGGCGCCTTGATCGCCATCATGGGATTGTGGCTGGTGTTCTCGCAGGTGAGCGCTCTGGGCGTGCAGCAGCGGGCGAACGAGGCGTCGCAGCAGGACAACCAGGCGGCTTCGGTGAACGACGCGCGCGGCACGTCCGCCGGCGATGCGAGCACGGAGGGTTTGTCGGGCGCGTGGAAGAACGTGGTGCTGACCGACCTCGATGGCAATAAGCATCGCCTAAGCGATTTGAAGGGCACGCCCGTCTACTTCGAATTCTGGGGCAGCTGGTGCGACTCGTGCGTGGCCGACCTGGGGCAGCTGCATGAGGTGTATGCCGAGCACGCGGCCGCCGGCGACGTTACGGTGGTGTCGGTGGTGACGCCGGGCTTCTACGGCGAACGCGAGCAGGACGACTTCGTCGCTTGGGCGCGCGAGAACGACGTCGAGGTGCCCGTGTGGATGGACGTGAACTGCTCGCTCGCCACGCATTTGAACGTGTCGGCGTTCCCCACGTCGGTGTTCGTGAACAGCGGGGGCGACATCGTGAAAATCCGCTTGGGAGCGATCGACCGCGACGAGTTGGAAAGCCTGCTGGCCGAATTGAGCTAGGCGTGGCAAGTCGCGGGCTTTCCTCGCCCGCCCTTGCCCTTGCGCTCGCGCCCGCTGCGCAACGATTCGTCGTTGGCTATAACCCTACGCCTTTTGTAGGGAAAACGTGCCGCTTGCGGGTTTCATCGGTCGCGGCGTTTGATTTGCTATGGGCCCGATGCTATTTTTTGTCCTCGCATCTACGGGCGTTTCTGCATCTGCGTCCGGTTGGTCGCGTCCGGCGCGAGCAGCGCCTTCTTCTGCAGAAAGCAGATTGAAGCTCGTAGTCTTCAGGTATCGGTTTCTTGCGCCCGTTTTCGGGCGCTGGGGATAGTCGTATCAACAGGGAAGAGAGTAGGAAAAGGAATCTCATGAAGCGTTTCGCAATGAAGCACGTGGGCAAGACGGTCGCCGTGGCCGGCTTGTCCGCCATGGTGGCGCTGGCGTGCACCGCATGCTCCGGCACGTCCGGCACCGCCAATGTCAGCGAGGAAGACGCGGCCAAGGTGCTGGCCGATACCGCCGCTCAGGTGGCGAATGTGCGCGACGTGTCCCAGAACATCACCGGCAAGGAAGTCAAGGGCACGGTCACCACGACCATCGACATGTCGCAGTACGAGCAGGGCAAGGTTGTGCGCGTGTGGCTGCCCATCGCGCAGGACGGCGACTACCAGACCGTGACCAACGTGACGTACGACGCCCCGAAGGCGACGAAGGCGGAAATCACCGTCGACCTCGAGCTCAACCAGATGCTCTATATCGAATGGGATGCCAGCGTGGCGCCGGAAGACCGCACGGCCACCCTGTCCTTCAAGGCCGATCGCCAGGAAGTGCGCGTGAGTGACCCGGTCGATGACGGCTCCGGGATTCCCGTCACCGTGCAGCCGTATCTGGAGGGTTCCAGCCTGGTTCCCGTCAACGATCAGGTGAAGGCCGCCGCCGCCGAAATCACCGCCGGCAAGACCGATTCGGTTTCCAAGGCGCGCGCCATCTACGACTGGATCATCGAGAACATGAACCGCGACGAAAGCGTTAAGGGCTGCGGCACCGGCGACGTGTGCGCGCTGCTGGACACCAAGGCCGGCAAGTGCACCGACATCAACTCGGTGTTCGTGGGCCTGTGCCGCGCTTCCGGCATCCCGGCGCGCGAGATGTTCGGCGTGCGCATGAACGCCGAGGACATCACGAAGAACCAGCACTGCTGGGCCGAGTTCTACGTGCCCGGCACCGGTTGGGTGCCCGCCGACCCGGCTGACGTCCTGAAGGCCGTGCTGAAGGGCGGCTGGACGAAGGACCAGGCCGAGACGAAGGAGAAGGCCGAGTACTACTGGGGCGGCTGGGACGCTGAGCGCGTCGAGCTGTCCGAGGGCCGCGACCTGACGCTGGCTCCCGCGCAGGACGACGGCACGCTGAACAACTTTGGCTACCCGTATGCCGAGGTTGACGGCACGGCGCTGGATTACTACGATCCGACGACGTTCGTCTACACCATCTCCTTCGCGGCGGAGAAGTAGTCGGCATAGGAGCTTTCGCCCGCAACAACAAGGCCGGCCACCCGGGAATCCGGGCGGCCGGCCTTTCGCGTTTCTCGGACCTATTCGGTGCCGGACTTTTCTGCGTGGGTGTTCTGGCGGCTGGTATAGTGGGCGTATGGAAAACGATTTCGAAAAGCGTTGGGAGCGCATCAAGGACCAGCTGCGCATGCAGGCGTCCGGCGACGTGCAGCCGCGCATGTCGAGCGGGCGCACCCTGTTCGGCATTCAAAGCGAGGGCGAGCGCAAGATGGACGAGTTCGCGCGACAAATAGAAGCCGAGCAGGCGACGCGGCGACGTGAGGCTAAACAGGCAGGTCAAGGGCATTCCGCCGAGAACGATGGGCGTGACGGTCGGGGCTGACGCGCCCGTTTGGCGCGCGCATTCCGTTCGCCGTCGAATGTTTCCCGTTCGTAAATTCGCGAAATTCGGGGGTTGCGCGCGGTGGGAAGCTGGCCTAAAGTACGACCTACAACTTCATACGTTGAAACCGATGAGGCGAAAGTCAAGCCATCATAAGCGCTCACAGAGAGCGGGTGTTGCTGGGAATCCCGTAGAAATGCTGGTTGGTAAATGGTTCGCCGAGGGAAAGGGGAAAGGTCGCAAGACCGAGTATCCGGACCGTGAGCCCGCGTTAGAGGCAGGACAGTGTTGGCTGTTCGTGAGAGGGTTCTTGACCAGAACCAAGCAAAGGTGGCACCGCAGGTATTCAAAGCCTGTCCTTTGGAATCCGCAAGGGTTCGAAAGGACAGGCTTTTTTGATTGCCTGAGGTCAACGCAGTAAGACGCGCAAGCGCGGTAAGCCGGAAGCTTTGCTGGATGTTTCAGGTTCCCTGCTCGATCGCCGGCAGCAAGAAAAGCCCGCAAGGGCGCAAACCGGCGGGGGACCGCCAGAAGGAGTGATTGAAATGGCAGAGCAGACGATGAACCAGAAGCGCACCGTGGCGGCATCCGAGGCCAAGAGCGGCCTGGCTGTGCAAGATCTCATCCTGATCGCAGTGCTTATCGCGGCGGGCGCCGTGCTGAAGCTGACCGTTTCCAGCTTTCTGAACTTCGGCGGCATGAAGCCGAACTTCATGATCGCCATGTACTGCCTAGCCATCATCTTGACGCGTCCGAAGGTGTACCAGTCGGCCATCGTCGGCTTGCTGGTGGGCTTGGTCAGCCAAATCCCCATGCTCAACGCGACGCCGCTCGTGAACATCGCGTCCGAAACGCTCGGCGCCCTCGTGTGCGGCGTGCTGGTGGCGGTGCTCGCGAAGGTTGCGGCCGAGAACAAGCCGTTCCAGAACGTTGTTTCCCCGGTCATCATCACGTTCGTGTCGACCGTCGTTTCCGGCTACACCTTCGCCATGATCGTTGGCGTGACGGTGAGCCACTTGGCTCCGCTGGCCGTGTTCGGCGTGTACGCGGTCATGGTGCTCGGCACTGCCACGATGAACGCCGTGCTGGCGGCCATCCTCACCCCGGTTTTGCGCGCCGTCCTGAAGCGCTAGGCTGCATGATCGGCAAGGCGCTGCGACGAATCGCTTGCTGTCGCGGCGCCTTGTTTGCGCTTGCCGGGTTCGTGTCGCGCCGCAACGTTTCCTGATCTTCATTCATTCGAAAGGTTTCCCATGATCGAGATCTCACAGCTGTCGTTTCGCTATCGGGAGGGGGAGGAACCCCTGCTCAAGGGCGTCGACCTGCGCATTCCCGACGGCACGTTCGTCGGCATCACCGGCGCGGCGGGGTCCGGCAAGTCCACGCTCACCTATGCGTTCAACGGCATCATCCCGCATTGCTATCCCGGCGATTTCTACGGCAGTGTGAAGATCGATGGGCTCGACACGTGCGAGGTGTCGCTGACCGACATCAGTCGCCTGGTGGGAAGCGTGTGCCAGGACATCGATTCGCAGATGGTGTCGTCGGTGGTGGAGGACGAGATCCTCTACGGGCTGGAGAATTTCGGCGTGCCGAAGGACGAGATCGAGGGCCGCGTGGCTGAGGCGCTCGAGGCGATGGGCATCTCCGAGCTGCGCCATCGCGGCATCGACGAGCTTTCCGGAGGACAGAAGCAGAAGGTGGCGGTGGCGGCGGTGATCGCGTTGAAGCCGCGCGTGCTGGTGCTCGACGAGCCGACGGCCGAGCTCGATCCCGCCTCGTCGCTGGCGGTGTTTCAGCTGCTGGCCCGTTATGCGCGTGAAAACGGCACCACGGTCGTGGTGGTGGAGCAGAAGATCGCGCTGCTGTCGGAATTCGCCGACCTGCTGCTGATCGTCGACGGCGGGCGCATCCGCTTCCAGGGGACGCCGGCCGAAGTGCTCGAGCATTCCGACGAGTTGCTGGAGCTGGGCGTGAACTGCCCGCGCTCGACCACGCTGGTGAACAGGCTGCGCGCGGCCGGCCTTGCGAGCGGTCCGGCGGTGCGCAACGTGGAGGGCGCGGTTGCGGTATGCGAGCGGGTGCTGGCGGGCGCGGCCGGTGCCTCTGCCGGTTCCGCCGCCGGTGCTGCTGCGGCCGACATGCGAAAGGAGGCCTAGCCATGATCGAGTTCAAGAACGTCAGCGCGTCCTACGACGGCGAGCTGCCCATTCTGCGCGATGTGAGCTTCACGGTGGCCGACGGCGATTTCGTCGCGTTCGTCGGCACGAACGGTGCCGGTAAGTCCACGACGATGCGCCTGGTCAACGGCCTGTTGAAGCCGAGTGCGGGCGAAGTGCTCATCGACGGCGAGCCCACTACGCAGCTGCGCACGAGCGAGCTTGCCGCGAAGGTCGGCTTCCTGTTCCAAAACCCCGACCGCCAGATTTGCTGCAACACCGTGCGCGAGGAGCTGCTGTTCGGGTTCGCCGCACAGGGCCGTGCGGACGCGGACGCCGAGGCGAAGGTGGACGCGATGATCGAGCGCTTCGGATTCGATGGCGCCGCCGAGCCGTTTTTGCTCAACCGCGGCACGCGGCAGCTTTTGGCGCTGGCTTCCATCATCGTTCTCGAGCCCGCGGTGGTGGTGCTCGACGAGCCGACGACGGGCCTTGACTTCCGCGAATGCGGCAAGGTAATGGATGTGATCGCCGAAATGAACGCGCGCGGCACGACCGTCATCATGGTGTGTCACGACATGGAGGTGGTCGCTGACTACGCACGCCGCGTGATCGCCATGACCGCAGGCCAGGTGGTTGCTGACGGGCCGACGTTTGCGGTGCTGCGAAACCGTGACGTGCTCGAGCGCACGCACCTGCTGCCGCCGCAGGTGGTGGACGTGTCGCTGTGCCTGGCTCAGCGCGGGTTGGTTCCCGCCGCGTCGCTGGTGGCGCAGGCGAACACGCTCGACGAGATGATGGGCGCGCTGGGCGCCGCCGCCGCCGCGGGTGCGGGCGCGCCTGGTTGCGGTGTGGAGGCACCGCCGGCAAACGACGGAAAGGCGGGTGCGTAATGAAGGGCTTCCTCGAATACGTTCCGGGCAACAGCTTCCTGCACAAGATGAACCCGGTGGCGAAACTGGCTGCGGCGTTCATCTTGGTCATCGCCTGCTTCGTTACCAGCAATTTCGCCTTGCTCGCGGTGGTCGTCGCCCTCGACGCGTTGCTTGCCGTACAGTGCAAGATGGTGCCGCAAACGCTTGGCCTGGCGAAGGCCGTGGCGGTGTTCTCCATTTTGCTGGCGATCATCGCGCTTTTGTTCACGCCGCAGGGCGAGGTGCTGGTGGCGTTGCCGTGGGGTTACATCGGCACCGAAAGCGTGCTGGCCGCGGTGCTCATCGTGGTGCGCCTGGTCGCCTGCGCCGTGCCGCTGTTTCTGGTGTTCTACGTCACCAAGATGACCGACATGGCCAACGCCTTGGTCAAAGTGCTGCACGTTCCCTATAAATATGCGTTCACCTTCATGTCGACGGTGCATTTCATCCCCGTGTTCATGAACGACATGGCGGGCATCATGGAGGCGCAGACGGCGCGCGGCGTCGAATTCGACGGCGGCGTGGTCAAGCGCGTGCGCCTGATGATTCCGCTGTGCGTGCCGCTGCTGGTCAGTTCCGTGCGCAAAACCAACAGCGCCGCCATCGCCGCCGAAGTGCGCGGCTTCAACCTGCGCACGCGCGAAAGCGGCTTCAAGGAATACCCCTTCGCCGGCATCGACTTCGCCGCCCTGGCGGTGGCGGTCGTGGTGCTGGCGGCGGCGATCGTTCTGGCGGCGCTGGGCTAGGCGGGCTAGAGAGCCTCGGTCGTTTCGGCCGCGCCTTCGGCGTCGGCGAGCTGATCGTTGCCGCCGAGCAGCTCGCGGTAGTGTCGCTCGTCCTCGGCGGTGAACACGTTGAAGATGACGTGCATGTTCTTGCGGCCCGCCGAGCTGTTCGATACCTCCGCGCCCGCGCCCGCCTCGTGTGCGTCGAGCCACGCCTTGACCGCCTGTGTTGCGATGCTTGCGCCTTCGGCCTGCGGGAACCCGAACGCGCCGGTCGATATGCAGCAAAACGCCACGGAGGAAAGCCCGTTGCGCGCCGCCGCATCCAGGCAGCTCACATAGCAGTCGGCCAGCTGCTTGCGCTGTTCGGTCGTCGGGG